>JAFSOW010000092.1 GCA_017443165.1 Acidaminococcaceae bacterium
CCGGGAGTGATTTCTGCCAGTTTTTCCGCCAGCATTGCAGCCGGCTCATTGAACAGAACTTTACCGCACATGGGCATGTTATGCAGTTCACGCTCTACCGCCTCCAACACTTTCGGATGCCTGTGTCCTACCGCAAACATGCCATAACCGCCCAGACAGTCAATAAACGACTTGCCTTCCGTATCGGTAATGGTCCAGCCTTCCGCATGGGCTTCGATACTGGAAAGGCCCATAAAACGGAATAACCGGGTCGAGGACGGGTTGATATATTTCTCATATTTCTGCATTACTTCTTCTGGATTCATCATTTCCTCCAAACAGGCACATATAAATCTGTTGTCAGCCGTTATTACAGGCTTTCAGCTTTTACTTCCACTCAATTCTCCACCTGATTTGTTTTATCCTTTTCATCTTCTGACCGCTTGGCTTCTTTGGGAATCTTCGGAATATCCCTGTCGCGATTGGTCAGGTTGCCGTGATGGAAAAAGTAAACTGTGTCAGTTATGAATTTCCTTTCCGTGTCTTTCCCGGATTTTACTGCAATCCCAAGGTTCAGACGCCAGGCATCCATGCCGTTCCATTCAGATTCTTCTTCGTTAATAAAAACTACATCTGTATTCCGGAGGTGTTCCTGTACCCAGAGGGAAGCACCTTCCAGTTCTGTAGTAACGGGAACGCCGACGGCCACTTCCCTGTCAGTCCAGAGAACATCAGCGCCGGAAATTTCCAGCTGGTCGTGATGCTGTTTGCGGCCCGTATCCCGCAGTTGCCAGTTCTCGCGTTTCAGGAGCAGCACATCGTCTACAGTCTTGTGGGCCGTTTTCGATTCCTCGGTCAGGTCAAAAGACGTAACCGTTGTATCCGATAAGTCTTTCGGCTTTTCCTGTATGAGGGAGCCATAGAAAGCTCCAGCAGCTCCCGCCAGCAAAAACAATATTAAAATAAACATAATAAAGATTCCCAGTCCACCATTTTTTCTTTCCTGGGAATCCCCGTTATCCCGCATAGGCGTTCCTCATTTCCTGTATCATTATTTGCGTGGGTGTGCTTTTTCATAAACCGCACGCAGCCGCTTATTCGTAAGATGTGTATATATCTGTGTAGTAGATATATCGGCGTGTCCCAGCATTTCCTGGACGCTTCTAAGGTCAGCCCCATTATCCAGCAGATGTGTGGCAAAAGAATGTCGAAGCACATGGGGGGAAATCGTTTTGGTTATCCCTGCCTGCCTGCCGTATTGCTTTATAATCTCCCAGACGCGCTGCCTAGTCAGCCCTTGTCCTCCCAAACCCAGAAACAATGTTTCCGGATCTGTTTCATTCTCCATCAGGAACGTGCTTCTTGCTTCGCTTATATATCGCTGCAGGTATTCGGTTGCCACGCTGCCCAGAGGCACGATGCGTTCTTTGGAACCTTTGCCGAAAGCGATAACGTAACGCATGGAGAGATTAACGCTTGCCGTTTTCACAGTGACGAGTTCCGAGACCCGCATCCCCGTAGCATACAACATTTCCAGCATCGTCCGGTCCCGTAGGCCTTCCGCTGAAGAAAGGTCGGGTGCTTCCAGCAATGCCTTTACTTCTGCCTCCGTTAACACTTTCGGCAGATGCACTCCCTTGGTTCCAGCTTCCACTGCCTCCGCTGGGTCAGTCTGCAGGTAATTTTCCGTTATCATAAACCGGTAGAAGGCCTTTATGGCCGCCAGCTTCCGGGCTATGGTCGAAGCCGCTCTGCCCTGCAGTTTGAGTTTGGTGATGTAACTGATAATCTGGAAACGCTGCACTTCTGCCAGTTTGTCTTCGGAAACCGAAAGCGCCTTGCAGAATATCTTCAGATCCCGCTGATAGGAAAGCCGGGTATTCTCCGAAAGACCAAGCTCTACCTGGAGATACTCTATAAATAACGCAAGATATTCCACGGCGCTCCTGCTCCTTCCCTGCAGAAATCCCATTGCAAAAGTCTGGATGACAATACAATATCACATTAAAGGCACAAAAAAGAAAAACAACGCCTACGCGCTGTTCCTCTTTATCACAGCAAAATTACTCTTTCTTTTCTGCCTTTTCCGGCTGCATGATGGTGATGTTACCGGCTGGGGAAATCGTAGAAACCGCATGCTTGTACACCAGCTGCTGTTTTCCGTCATTCTCAATAATAACCGTAAAATTATCAAATCCGCGCACTAATCCCCGAATCTGGAAACCGTTTACCAGATAGATTACCACAGGCAGGCTTTCCTTGCGTACATGATTCAGAAAGCTGTCCTGCAGGTTCATCATATTTTTGTTGTTAGCTGTATTAGTCATGGTATTTATCTCCTTATCTTCAGAATTTCGTTGGCGGTTCCGTAGACCAGTCCTTTACCGTCATACACAAACTGAATCAGTGGTCTCAAAAGTATCATATATTATAATTATGCGTCAGTTAGTAACTAGATTTTACATCCTTTTGTCTTTTTTCTCAAGTATATCTGCCATATCTGTTACAATTTTTTCATAGTTCAGATTCCTGTTAACTGGAAACCAATGAATGTAAGGCATCTTTTTATACCAGGTAATCTGCCGTTTGGCAAAATGGCGGGTCCCTTTTTTTATATTGTCAACCGCTGTGGCAAAATCACATTGTCCTGTCAGATACTCCGCCATTTGCCGGTATCCCAGGCTTTTCATGGACAGGCAGTCAGAGGGGACACCTGTTTTAAGAAGAGTGCGAACTTCCTCTTCCAGGCCTCCCTCCAGCATCCGGTCAACGCGGAGATTGATCCGTTCATATAGGAAATCCCGTTCCATGGAAAGCCCGAAAACAACAGCATCGTATTTCAGTTCATTCTGCTTAACCTGGGAGACGCGGTCTCCGGACAATGCTGTTTCCAGCGCACGGACCACACGTCGGACGTCATTGGGATGCAGCCGTTCTGCAGCAACAGGATCTTCTTTTTTCAGCCAGTCAAACAGCGGACCGGTTCCCTGTTCCCGGGCATACGCTTCCAGCCTGTGACGCAATTCAGGATTTTCTTCCACGCTGCTGAAACGGTAATCTTCCAGCAGTGCCTTGATGTACAGGCCTGTACCTCCTACCAGGATGGGAAGATTTCCCCGAAGCGTAATCTGATGAATCAGTTCTGCGGCCTGCTGCTGAAAGTCCGCAACGCTGTAGGAGGCGTCAGGGGGCAGGATATTCACCAGATGATGCGGTACCATGCGAAGCTCTTCTTCTGTCGGTTTTGCCGTTCCAATATTCATTTGGCGGTAAACCAGCATACTGTCGCCGGAAATAATCTCCCCGCGGAATCGCCTGGCCAGCGCGATTCCGCAATGGCTTTTGCCGGTTGCCGTCGGTCCCAGGATCACCACTACTTTTTCTCTTGGCAATGTCAGGTTCCTCTTTTCACTGTCTCTTCCGTATTCCAAAACGGACGGCGCTGTATTTCGTTCCAACAAACTCTGTACAGCCGTATTCCTGTAATATTTCCACGCTGCGCTCTTTGATCACGATGCGGGGCGCTACCCGCAGCGCCAGTTCCACCGTCTCCGGTGATAGCGGCTCATGAAATGCCAGTGGACGCAGGGGCACCATCTCCGATGATTTCCTTACAGGCTGACGGAACATGGGGTCGAAATAAACCGCATCAAAACTGTTTTCCGGCAGTGTCTTCAGATAGACGGACGCTTCCGCATGGATGATTTCAATGCGCCGCAGATCCTGCAGCAGTTCCGGTAGTTTACTTTTATATAACATAATGCCCTGGCTGATAAGAAACCACAAAGGCAGCGATGCTTCCAGTCCGACAACCATGCCGGATTCTCCAACCGCATGGGAAGCCAGCAGCGCATCCGCTGCAAGTCCGACCGTACAGTCCAATACACGCTGACCCGGGCGGATATCCATAGCTGTCAGGAAATTATCTTTCTCGTGACGCTGCACGACCCGCTGCCAGCGCACTTTGCCCAGCCCCGGATGATATAGCAGCATGCCTTCCGGCGAGTAAAGCTGGGGACCGTTTTTGCCGGCAATCAGCAGCGTATCGAGTTGATGATCCGCCAGCATCGCATCCAGGGACCCGTTATCATAGCGTTTCACATACGGAATCTGCAGCTGCTGCGCCCAGGCTTTCGCCTGTTCTATCAGTTTCCTGTTATCATTTTTGTTGCTGGTTACCGCAAACCTGATTTTTTCCAAAACAATCTCCGGTGTTCATTTATCATAAGGAACATCATTCTTCCCCGGCAAATCAAATCCGGTACGTTTAAACAGTTTATATAATTCATCACTGGTCACAGCAATCATACAGGGACGACCGTGAGGACAGGTAAAGGGATGGGTAGTATTGCACAGATCGATAATCAGCTGGCGCATCTGACGCATGTTCAACACTTCCCCTGCTTTGATGGCAGCCCGGCAGGCAGTCATGTGCAGCACATCCTGTCGCAGTTCGCTGGCTTCCGGTGTACGGTGCTCCCGGAGATACTGCGCGATTTCACGGATAAAATCTTCCGCATCTTCATTTCTGATATCGCTGGGCAGACTGGCAATCCGCACAGAATTCTCCCCGGCCGTGGTAATGTCCACCCCTAATTTATAAAATGCTTCATGATACTTCTCAAGCAGTTCCACATCTTCAGGCTGCAACGTAACATACAGAGGAATCAGAAGCTGCTGGGCCGGAACATCGTTGTGGGTCAGCACCAGACGGTCATACAGGATGCGCTCATGGGCCGCATGCTGGTCGATTAAATACAATGTATCTTCCGACTGGGCAATGATAAATGTTTTGTCTACCTGCCCGACAGGCCAGATGGTTTCCAGCGTATCCTGTCCTGCAAGCTGCATCGCCACAGAATTCTCTGTCTGCAGCGGCGCCTGGTCATGCATTAGCTGACGGGTTTCGCCTAAACTGTAAACAGGTTCTTTCGGTGACTCCTCACCGTATGCTTTGTCCGGTTGTTTCCAAATTTCCTGACGGGGACGGGAAAACCCTTCCCCGTTCAGACGATGCGTTCCAAAACCGCTTCCGGCTGATCCTGAACCGCTATAAAAGTTTCTTTCTGTATCGCTGTACTGATTCAGGTGGCCCTGTTTTCCGGTTTCCGCAGTTCCGCCAAACATATCCTGCTGAGAGGCTGCCGAAAGTCCTTTTGCTTCCTGCGGAGATTCTCCGCTGCTTTCCGCCCGTTCCAGTACCGCTGCCAAAGCCTGCCGGTTCTGTTCCTGCAAACTCTTTTCCTGTTCCGCATGCATCGGCTTTGTCAGCGCATCGGTCAGGGCACGGAAGACCGCTTTATAAATAGCGCTTTCGTCACTGAACTTGATTTCACTTTTCTGGGGATGCACATTCACGTCGATGGTAGCCGGGTCAACCTGGATATCCAATACGGCAAAGGCAAACCCCCGCTTGGGTATCTGAGACTGATAGGCATGCTCAATGGCCTTGCTGATCATCAGATTGCTGATGCTGCGACCGTTTACCAAAATGGTCTGCCAGCCCCGGGTACCTTTCAGCAGCGTGGGCTTGCCGATAAATCCCTGTACCAGAATACCGGCAAAAACACCATCCAGTTTTACCGGCAGCAGATCGTCCGAAACTTTTTTCCCGTACAGCGCGGAGATCGTGTCTTTCAGATTCCCCAGTC
>JAFSOW010000093.1 GCA_017443165.1 Acidaminococcaceae bacterium
GATATCCGGAAACACGCCATGAGCGGCAGCGAAGAACCGGACCTGGCAACCTTTTTCCAACCCGGCGACATCATCGTGGCCGGGACGAATTTCGGCTGCGGTTCCTCCCGCGAGCATGCGGCCATGACCCTGAAAGGCATTGAAGTCGGCGCGATACTGGCGGAGTCCTTTGGCCGCATTTTCTATCGCAACGCCATCAACTTGGGCATACCCGCCATCACCTGCAAAGGGATCCATGCCCTTGTAAAACGCGGGGATAGAGTCCGCATCGATTTTACTACCGGCGAAATCGTCAACGAAACCACCGGCGCCAGAGCCAAGGCGGAACCGATGAACGATTATATGATGGGTATTTTGCAAAATGGTGGTATCAAACCTATGATACGTAAAATGCAGGAAGAGAAAAACAAGCAATGAAAATAAGAGCTCAAAAATAAACAGAGGTTTCGCTAGCACAAACTTAAGTAAATGAAAGACCGAGTTAACGCGAGAGTCTTTTATATCATCAATATTCCCCTGCCTACCACTTCATGTGATAAGCAGGGGATTGCCTTTTACCCACACGTTTTGTCCTTACCCGCAGCCTTTTCATTCAAGGATTCTGCTTACGCCTCGGAGAAATAAAAGAAGGGGGTAACACCCTGCCAAAAGCCTCATAGAATCTGAGTTCTATGGGGCTGAGCTTTTAACAAAAGCTACCGATTTATCAAACCTAAAAGTTCTATTTTTTCATCTTGTTATATATTGAAAACATTTACGAAAACCTGTTTTGCCGTTACCTTCCTTACTGAGATAAACAGGAATTTATATGAATTCCTTAATCTATTCTTTTATCAGCTATTTTCGTTACAGTTTTCCATTTAAAAACTGTGCTTCGCCATGACCGAAACTCCAGTCCTCCTTTGTATTGCAAGTTATGTTGATCATAACATCATCCGGGGAAATTCCCATCTGCTGATTTAACTCTTTCACAAGCCTTGCGTAAAAGCGCTTTTTATCTTCCAGCCGGCGGGGACTTGAGGTAATACTGAACATCAGAAACTGGTTGGTACGGGTAAAGCCCAGACCAACATCTTCAATGATCATTTCCTCCGGCTCGTGCTGCGTTACAATTTGAAACCGATCGCGGGGCAGCAGATGAAATTCTTTCGATGCCACCTGATAGGCAATATCCAGAATTTTTCGAATCTCCTCTTTGTTTCGTCCTTTTATCATATCTACTCGCATCAACGGCATATCCTTTTCCTCCTTGTATTGTCATAATTTGTATTTTTGCTGTAAGCTTATGCATCTTCCGGCAACAGAAAAGAGAAAATCAGCGGTACTATAGAAACGCAAGAGATTGCCAAAATTGCGGCGCTTAGCCCGAATATATTGGCAATTTTTCCCAGCAAAGGCGCAAAAATTCCACCGATGCTGACGGCCAGGCCAAGGGTTACGCCAGACGCCAGGCCCTTGTGAGAAGGCAACATGTTCTGCCCTGTCACAACAATGGGGCTGTAGCACAGACCGATTGCCATGCCTGCGGGAACAATAAGCAGAAGCGCAATCCACAGTTTAGTTGTCTGGGACAGCAGCAGTATAAAAGGGAAAATCACAAGAAAGCTCAGCCTGATCATCTTTTTATAACCGTACTGATCCGCCAGCCTGCCGCCAAAAAAGGTGCAGAGGGCGCATACGCCATAAAACAATGTCAGAACGCTGTTGCCCCCAACTTTGGTCTGCCCCAGCACCTGCATACAGAACAGCGCAAGAAATGTATTCATGCCATAAAAAATGATAGAACGGGTAAAAACAATTACGCACATTTTGTAAAATCCGTTCCAGTTGTCTTCCTGAAGTTTGGATTTCGACCCGTCCTGCTTTGCGCTTTTCTCATGTTTCCCGATTTCTGCCAGGCTGCTGTTTTGCGAAAGCAACAGTACAGATTCCAAAATTACCGGCGCCAGCAATACCAGCGTTCCTTTCATACCCCAAACGCTGATTGCCGTTGTCGTAAGAATCGGGCCCAGCGTAAAGCCAAGATTCCCGCCTACTGCAAAAATGCTGATGGCAGCCCCCTGCTTTCCGGGTTCCGCCGCTTTGTTAACAAGCAGCGCCGCCGTGGGATGGAACATGGCAATGCCGATACCGCTAATCATGACCGCCAGGCAAAGTCCCCAGAAATTGCTGATGTAACCGGTGGCTGCCATGCCGCCTCCTGCCATTAAAAGGCCCAGCGACATGCTCCAAGGGATGTTTTTCCGATCTGCCAGATGACCCAGCAGCGGCTGCACTACAGAGCCCGCAATATTTGCTACCAGCACCAGCGTAGCCGCCGTAGCATAATCATAATGGTGCGCCGCAATCAGAAACGGCAAGATTGCCGAAAGAACGCCCTGATTAATATCGGAACAGACATGCCCCGATGCCAGCAGATAATTATAATAAGAACGGTTTTTCATTTCCGGGAATGCCTTTCGTTTATCTTCCGCTATACCGGACTTCTCTTTTTTCCAGAAACGCCGTTACCGCTTCCCGGTAATCGGCAGAACGGAATGTCCGTCCTACTGTTTCCGCTTCTGTACGGAACAGGTACTCTTCAAAGTCTGCATAGCTGATACGGTTTGTCTGTTCCTTTGCCATTTCATAGGCAAGCAACGGCCCGCTGGCCAGCTTTTCGGCAAACGCCACGGCAGACGCCAGCACCTGCCCTTCCGGTACAAGCTGCGTCAACAATCCCAGCCTGTCTGCTTCCTCTGCTTTAATCACGGGGCATTCCACACAAATTTGTAACGCTTTACTGGCGCCTACGGCGCGGGTCAGCAGGTACATGGCCCCGGCATCCGGGGCCAGGCCGATTTTAGTAAAGGGTTCGGAAAATTTACAGGAACGTTCAGCTATAATAAAATCAGAAGCCAGCGCGAGATTGGCGCCGCCTCCGACAGCATAGCCCTGGACTGCAGCAATCACCAGTTTCTTCATCTTTCGTATCTGCAACATCACGCGGTTCACATGCTTCGCCAGTTCATCAAGCCCGGCATAGTTCTTTTCGTCTAACTGTTTTTTAAAAAAACGCATATCGCCGCCAGCCGAAAAAGAACTGCCCCTACCGCCAAGCACGACCACTTTCACTTTCGGCGACTGTTCGCAATATGTTAAATGCTCCAGCAGTTCAATATCCGTTGCCTTGTCTAAAGGGTTCAGATGATCCGGGTCATTTAACAGAATAACGGCTATCCCGTTTTTCACTTCAAATGTCGTTTTACTCATTGGCAACCTCCCGTCTACGCTTTCTTCTTCCGCAACAGCCGGATGAAACTTTGCAACGTGCTGTCCATTACCCGGTCCTTTCTCCACACAAAGGAAACCTCTGCCTGGGCGAAGGAATCAGGTACTGCATGGCTGACCACGATTTGTTTTGTTTTATAAAAAACCGTCAGGCTTTCCGGGAACAACGTCACCCCAAGCCCGGCGCTGACGCTGGCAAGGATGGCACCCAGCGAATCAAATTCTACCGTCTGTGTGGGAACGATCTGTTCCTCATGCAGCCACTTTTCCAGCATCCACCGGTAGGAACAGCCCTGCGGCAGCACCAGCAGCGGCTGGGACAATAATTCTGCAAATGGTGTCCCCGCGTCAAATTCCGCCGTTGAATACAGGGCAAGCGTTTCCTTCCGCACAAAGCAGCTAGCCAGTTCCGCATGGTTAACGGGGCCTGCCACAAACGCCCCGTCCAGATTGTAATCCAGTACCTGCCGTATGGATTCCGCCGACACGCCGGTCTGTACAGACAGCGCCACGTCAGGATACCGGCGGTGATATTCGGCCAGCAGCTCCGGCATAAAGGTGACCGCAGCCGATTCCATCGTCCCGATATGCAGGCTTCCTCTTGCCGTCCCGTCGTCCTTCATCACGCTTTCTACTTCCGTCACAAGCTGGAACAGCTGGTCTGTATAAGCCAACAGCGTTTCACCTTTTTCCGTCAGCCGCACCCCGTAAGCGTGACGGTAAAACAAAGGCGTATGCAGTTCCTGTTCCAATTGCCGAATTTTCGTGGAAAGGTTGGACTGGGCGTAATTCAGTTTCTGCGCTGCCTGGGAAAAACTGCCCTCTTTCGCAACGATTCGAAAATACCGTAAAGCCTGTAAGTCCATGTTTTATCCTCTCAAACTATTTCTGTCAATTATTTGCTTTGCTGGCGCTCTAACAGTTCTGTCACCGAAACGCCGCCCACGCCCCAGTTATCTGTTTCAACTTCGTCAATGGTAACGTGCACCGATTTTGGATGTTTCCCTAAAACATCGTGCAGGAGATTCGTCGCTCCTTCGATCAGCTGCCGCTTCTTTTCCGGCGTAACGTTCTTTTCTTTTGTAATTCGGATATTAACATATGGCATAACAAATCCCTCCCCGTATAAAATATATTTTATGATGTGCCGCTGCGCAGAATGAATCATACGTTGTTGCGCAATTTTTTACTTACCGTGAACTGCAAACAAAAACTGTTTTACAGAAGTAAACCACGAAGCCGGAAGTACCAGCATGACCCCTGACCCTAACACGCAGAAAATGCCAATCAGATTCTGGGCCGTCAGCGCTTCGTAAAAAACAAACGAACCCACTACAACACTTGTCAGCGGTTCAAACGTACTGAGCAGCGAAGCGCGGATTGATCCGCAACGGAACAGGCCCATCTGGAACAGTACCAATGCCAGCGCAGTCGATAAAAGCGCAAGTAAAGCCACGACGCCCCAGGCCGTTGTATCGGAAGGAAATGCCAGGTTTCCCGTCGCTGCCGCAAACAGCGAAATTTCTGCCGAAGACAGCAACGTAAGCCAGAAAACGGTAGTCAGAGCTGATACGGACTGTAACGAACTTTTACCAAGAAACACGATATACAGCGCATACGTCACGCCGGAAGCAACGGCCAACAACATGCCTATGACGCCCGCTGTTTCTCCGCCGGAAAGCTGGCTGATACCAAGCGTACAAAGTAATGTACAGAAAATCTGGCGGTAATCCGGGCTCACGCGGAACAGTAAAACCGAAAAAACAATCACCAGTATCGGAAAAGTGAAATGCAGCGTCGTTGCCAGACCAGAATCCATATAATTATATGAAGAAAACAGAAGTACCGGAGTCAGCGCACAAAACACGGAAAGCAACGTAATTTCCCAAAACTGCCGCAGGGTAATCTGCAGGGATATATCCCTGCGCACTGCAATTGTATCAAAAAGGATCAGACTGCCAAAGAAAA
>JAFSOW010000094.1 GCA_017443165.1 Acidaminococcaceae bacterium
GATCGGCCGCGGTCTGGGCCTGTCCAAGTGGGGCGCCAAAGGCATGGCTGATACGGCACCTGAAAACGCTGAGGATTATTATAAAACCATTTTGCAACACTATTATCCGGGGACTGAATTGATCTCTGCATACTAATGATTAATTTAGAAAAGGAACTGCCTGCCGGTACGTTATCGCGTAAACGGGTTTGTGCAATGTTTCCTGTATAAAGAAAAGAGACCTGTTATGAAAGTTACTGATTTTGATTATGATTTGCCCAAAGAACGGATTGCCCAGCATCCGATGGAACCGAGAGACCACAGCCGGCTGCTGGTGGTAGATAAAAATACCGGCGCCATGGAGCACCGGCATTTTTATAATCTTCCCGAATATCTTCGCCCCGGCGACTTATTGGTATTTAACGATACCCGCGTCATACCTGCCCGCCTGTTCGGCTATAAAGATACCGGAGCCCATGTGGAAGTGTTCCTGCTGACCCGCCTTAACAATACGGACTGGGAAGTGCTGGTCCGTCCGGGGAAGAAGCTGCAGGTTGGCGCACATATAAAATTTGCGGAAGAATTATCCGGAACGATCATCGATCATACGGATTTTGGCGGGCGCATCATCCGTTTTGCGTTTGAGGGCGTATTTGAAGAAATACTGGACCGGCTGGGAGAGGTTCCGCTGCCGCCATATATTACGGCAGAACTGGAAGATAAGGAACGGTACCAGACCGTATATAACCGGGATCCCGGTTCCGCGGCAGCGCCTACTGCAGGGTTGCACTTTACGAAAGAACTGCTGCAGAAAATAAAGGACATGGGATGTGAGGAAGTGTTTGTCACCCTTAATGTAGGGCTGGGAACTTTCCGGCCGGTTACGGAGGAAAACATAGAAGACCATCCCATGCACAGGGAATTCTACAGCGTGACCCAGGAAGCCGCGGCTGCCATCAACAGGGCGAAGGCGGAAGGCCGCCGGATCGTTGCGGTGGGGACGACAGCGGTGCGCACGCTGGAATCTGCGGGCGCCACGGGAGAAGTAAAAGCCGGCAGCAGCTGGACGCAGATTTACATTTATCCCGGCTTCCAATGGCATATCGTGGACGCGCTGGTAACGAATTTCCATCTGCCCCAGAGTACGCTGCTGATGCTGGTATCTTCCCTGTCTTCCAGGGAAGTGATGCTGCGCACCTATGCGGAGGCAGTAAAACGGGAATACCGGTTCTTCTCGTTTGGCGATGCCATGTTTATTACAGAGCTGAAACACAAATAAACTTTTGTAATGTTAGGAGATTTCATGCACGCTGTTACTTATGAATTGATAAAAGAAGCAAAACAGGGAAAGGCCCGTCGGGGGCGTCTGCATACGCCTCACGGAACCTTTGAGACGCCCATGTTCATGCCCGTGGGAACCCAGGCAACCGTAAAGACGTTGTCCCCGGAAGAACTGTACGACATGGAAAGCCAGGTGATTCTGGCCAATACCTATCATCTGTTTTTGCGCCCCGGCAGCGGGCTGGTAAAAAAGGCCGGCGGCCTGCATAAGTTTATGAATTACAATCGTGGCATGCTCACGGACAGCGGAGGATTCCAGGTGTTCAGCCTGGGCGAGATGCGGAAAATTACGGAAGAAGGCGTCATGTTCCGTTCCCATATTGATGGCAGCAAACAGTTTTTATCCCCGGAAGTTTCTGTACGGGTACAGGAAGAACTGGGGGCCGACATTGCCATGGCTTTTGATGAATGCATTCCCTATCCGTCGGATTTTAATTATACAAAAAAATCGACAGAACGGACCACACGCTGGGCGGAGCGCTGCCTGAAAGCCCATACCCGCCCGGACCAGGCGCTGTTCGGCATTGTGCAGGGAGGTATGTTCCCGGAACTGCGGAAAATGAGCGCAGAGTCGTTATTGGAAATGGATTTTGCGGGCTACGGCATCGGCGGACTTTCGGTAGGGGAACCCAAACCCGTTATGTATGATATGCTGGATCAGACCACCGACTGGATGGATAAACAGAAAGCCCGCTATCTGATGGGAGTGGGCACGCCGGACTGTATCGTGGAAGGCGTGAACCTGGGCGTGGATATGTTCGACTGCGTGTTCCCGACCCGGGTGGCCCGGAACGGCACGGCCATGACAGCCAGGGGCCGGCTGGTGATCCGCAACGCTGTGTACGCGGAAGACTTCCGGCCTATCGATGAGAATTGCAGCTGTTACACCTGCCGCAATTTCTCCCGGGCTTATATCCGTCATCTGTTTAAAGCGGAAGAGACCTTCGGGCTGCGTCTGCTGTCCATTCACAACCTGCATTTTCTTTTGGACTTTGCAAAAAAAATCAGGGACGCCATTGAACAGGACCGTTTTGCGGAATTCCGGAAAGAGTTCTGGGACAACTGGGAAGAAAAGGACAAGCGACCTGAAAATTTGAACTGAAAGATATGCTGCTGCGAATGAAAAATGTTGGTAAAGAAAAACTGTAAGAGTAAGTTTTCCTCTTACAGTTTTTTTAATTTTCAATAATAATTATCAATAGCATTGTAAAAAAGTCATTTTCCTGAATTCAAAACAGATAGCATAACTTCTGAAATGCAATTGACATTTTTGTAAAATAATTGTATTATTAAAATGAACTTAAAACAGTAATAGTTACTAATAAAATCACTTTTTTAACAAGCTGTGCTTGAAGATGCGTGACACTGGAACGACCGCCGGAACTGCCGGCATATTTTTCGTTTTCTTAACCCGCTTCTTCCTCTCTCACAGGTACATGCTTCCTTCGTTTATCAAAGACTGATTTAGCAGTCATCATTGGTTTTGTTAAGGAGGTAATGTAACATGTCCGCTATTGCACCGATTTCCATGCAGGAAGTAAGCGAAAAAGTTTTTCTGGCACGCAAGGGCCGTCTGGAAGAAGACGCACAGTTTGTGGTAAACCCGAGACTGTGCTCTACGGAGTTTGTTCCTCTGGAAGAGCGTATGGCCGGCGAAAAACCGGAGATTGCCGCTTGTCTTGCGAAACTGAAAGAAAAAGTCGGCAGTGAAACGTTTGCCAAACGCTTTAACGTTTTACAGAACATCAACCGTTCCGGAAAAAATCTGTTGATCGTTTCCGGCAACGAAAGGCTTCGCACCCTGTTGCTGAAAGAACACCTGCATGATATCATGGAAGCGTTTTCCGTGGATAATGTCAGGATTGTCGGCGGGGCAGGCTTTGGCGGAATAGACGCATTTTAAAACATTCCCGGTACTGTTTCCGCGCGTGCGGGGACAGGCCGGGTTTTCTTTGGAGAGATAACTGTGAAACAGCTGTTTAATTATTCTACGGTTCCGGGATATGAAGAAGCTATCCGGCGCACCGGCAAGTCGCTGGAGGATTATCTGGCTATGCTGGGACTGGATGGGATCGAGCTTCTGGTATACCGGAGTGAACCGTACATGTGTCCCTTTGACAATGTTGCGGTAGGCGCCCACCTGCGTTCCTGGTCCTGCTGGTATGATTTGTGGAAGAATAATAAGGACCGCCTTTACCAGATCTTCCGGAGCGACGAAGCGTTGCGGGATTATTACGGCGGTACCCAGAAACGGGCCTGGCTGCTGCAGATTAAACGGAACATCCAGGCGGCCCTGATTGAAAAACCGGAGTATCTGGTGTACCGGGTAGAGGAAGTTTCCCCGGCAGAGCAATACTCCTGGAATTTCGATCACACTAACGCAGAAGTTATGAAAATGGCGGCCAGGGTCTTTAACAGGGTCAGCGACCAGGTCCCTGCGGACACGAAGGTGCTGTTTGAAAATACCTGGTGGCCGGGGCTGACGCTGCAGAATGCAAAGCAGACGGGAGAATTCCTGGAAAAAATAAAATTTGAAAATATCGGGCTGATGCTGGATACGGGGCATCTGCTGAATACCAACCCGGATCTACGGAGCGAGCGGGAAGGCATCGAGTACATCTGCCAGACCCTTAAAGAGTTGGGCGAACTCAGGCATTACATCAAGGGAGTGCATCTGAGTTGTTCCCTGTCGGGGGAATATCAGCGGCAGTCTCCCCGGATGATTCCCTCGCTGGAAAACGATGCCCGGCTGTTAAGCCATGTCTGTAATATTGACCAGCATAGGCCTTTTACCGATCCGGCTGTATTAAAGATTTTTGAGCTGATTGAACCGGATTATGTAGTGCATGTGTTGTATTACGATGATTTTAACCAGTTGGCGCGACAGATTACAGAGCAAAAACAGTTGTTGAATGCATAGTGTGGAAAAGGAAAACCGGTACAGGATTGAGCGATTCAATTCTGTACCGGTTTTTGTAGTTTTTCGTCATGTTTTATCTGGCAGAATGCGCCAGGTTCTCTTTCAGGAATTTTTCTGAGAGTCGGGAAATGTGGTATAATGACATAAAGAAATAAAACTATCAGGTAAATATGTGATGAGAAGGAGGAAAAATGCGAAAAATTGTACTGTTGCTTCTTTCTTTTTTGTTGTTGGTCAACTGTGCTACGGCTTTCGCCAAGTGGAACGACCGGGATATTGTGGAACGGATCCGCGCCGTGGGTAACACGCCCGCTGCCCAGAAAAAAGCGGATAAAATCTTCAGTGAACGCCTGAAGGAAGCAGAAGCAAACCGGGCCAGGGAGAGGTCAGAAGCAGAACAGGGATACCGTACGGTGAACCGCAGACCGGTAGTCGCCATCGTGTACGAGAACAATGCCAAAACAAAATACGACAACACCATTGACAAAAAGCTGTTTGAATATCTGGACGCTGCCCTGCCAGTCAGAACCTATGACCTGATTGACGGCAGAGGCTACAAGGCACAGTTGGCGGAAAGTGGTATTGAAGATATCGCGGATGCTGAACGGGCGGATATTGTGGACATATTGGCAGGCAGCGGAGTAGATTTTTTTCTGTATCTGGGTATTAATCCGGTGCAGGTAAAGGACAAGGGAAGCCTGTTTGCTGCAGGTAAAATTGCCAATACATCCCTGCCATTCAGAATCATTGACATTAACAACAACAAATATATTTATACGAAGACCTATACAGAATCGGCAAAAACCATGTCAGCCATTGGCGGTGTCGGCAGTAAGTCCGTTACGTTGGAAATTATGACACGGGTAGGCAAACAGATTCAGGCTGCCATTGAAAGCAGACTGCCAAAGACGGTGTCATATACGGAACAGATCGTGAGAGAGTAATCCGGAGATAAAACGTTCTGACAGGAATGGAACCGGATTCCTGTCTGATTGGTTCACAAAGCGGACAGTTTGAGAGGAGGTTGCTTGTATGTCTGGATTTTTAAAGAAAATCGGCCTGGGAATACTGGCAGTTGTAATACTTGGGCTGGCGTTTTTTTTCTTTTATGTTGTCAAAACGCCCCAGTACTCGCTGTATCTCATCCATAAAGCCGTGCAGAGTCACGATACAGTTTCCTTTGAGCAGCATGTAGACATGGATACTATTTACAGCAAAGGCATTGATGACCTGATTGCGTCGGGATTGAAGGGGAAGAAGACCATCGGGGCCGATCCGTTTTCCGCCAGTATAATAAAACTGGTGAAACCAACGGTGGTCAAAGCTCTGAAAGACGCCACACTGGAGTCTGTCATGCGGGAAAGGCCGAAGGATAAAGTTCAGGCTGTTTCGAAGGAAAACGGGCAAACTGCGCAAAATGACAATGCCTTAAAAAAGAAAAACAGGAAAGAGGATATAATCCCTCTTGTAAAGAAACTGAAAGAGAGAGTAGACGTTTCCAACTTAAAAATCAAAGATGCGTCGATTACGCGCAAAGACAGCAATACGGCTGATATTTCCGCTCTTTTGCACAATAATAAGCTGAATAAGGACTTCAATATTAATTTCCGTATGGATAAACTAGCTAACGGAGAGTGGCAGATAAAGGAAATTACGAACTTTGTCGAGTTGCTGACAAAGGTGGAAGAAGCTACCAAACAGGCTGCCAGAGAAGCGGTGAATGAAACGGTGCAGGAAAAGAAAAAACAGTAGCGGAGAATGAAAAGCCTGCTGCGATAAGAAATAAGATATGACAGGATAAGATTTTTGATGCAATAAATGTAAAGGGGGAAACATCATGGATTATGCTGAACTGATGGAACAGGCCCGTCCCAGATTGGGAAAGGACTGCAAAGGCTGCCTGATTTGCAACGGGCGCGCCTGCGGGAATAAGATGCCGGGTCCTGGCGCGAAGGGAATTGGCGATACGGCGATCCGCAACTATGAAAAGTGGAAAGAAATACGTATCAATATGGACACGCTGGTGGAACGGAAACCCGTGGATATGAGCCTGGACTTTTTCGGCAAACGTCTGAAATATCCGATTATCGCAGGACCGGTAGGGTTAGTGGCTGTACATTACAGTGATGCCTATACGGATACTACATACAACGATGTGCTTGTTTCCGGCTGTGCTGCGGAAGGAATCGTGGCAATGACCGGTGACGGAGCCGATGCCACGGTGATGCAGGCGGCCTGTGCGGCCATAAAGAAAGCCGGTGGCATGGGGATTCCTACGGTGAAACCCTGGGGACCGGAAACACTGCAGGAAAAGTTTGCTTTTGTAAAGGAAAGCGGCGCGTTTGCCTGTGCCATGGACGTGGACGGGGCCGGCCTGCCGTTCCTGAAAAAGCTGAATACGTCGGCGGGTTCCAAATCACAGGAAGAACTGGCTGAAATTATCCGCAATGCCGGTCTGCCCTTTATCGTGAAAGGCATCATGACCGTCAAAGGCGCTTTGAAAGCAAAAGCTGCGGGAGCTTCCGCCATTGTGGTATCCAACCATGGCGGCAGGGTGCTGGA
>JAFSOW010000095.1 GCA_017443165.1 Acidaminococcaceae bacterium
GAAAAAGTAATTTCCGGCCTCAAACGTATTTCCAAGCCTGGCCTGCGCGTATATTCCCAGAAAGATCAGCTGCCGAAGGTTCTCGGCGGCCTGGGTATTGCCATCATCTCCACCTCTCAGGGACTGATGACCGACAAAGCGGCCCGCAAAGCTGGTCTGGGCGGCGAAGTTCTGGCATACGTTTGGTAATACTATAAAGGAGGTACCGTTTAAGTGTCTAGAATTGGTAAAATGCCGATCACCGTTCCCGCTGGCGTAACGGTTACGGTTGAAAACAATCTGGTAACTGTAAAAGGCCCCAAAGGCGAACTGCAGCGCCAGATCAGCCAGTCAATGAAGATCACCATGGACAACGGCGTAATTACCGTGGAACGTCCTGATGATGAAAAAGAAAACCGCGCCATGCACGGCCTGTCCCGCACCCTGATCAACAACATGGTGGAAGGTGTGACCAAAGGCTTCAGCAAGACCCTGGAAATCCAGGGCGTTGGCTATCGTGCAGCGAAACAGGGAAATAACATTAATTTCACACTGGGTTTCTCCCATCCGGTTGTAAAAGAGCCGCCTGCCGGCATCACCTTTGAAGTACCGTCCCCGAACAAGATTATTGTCAGCGGCGCGGATAAGGAAATGGTCGGTGCTGTGGCAGCAGATATCCGTAACCTGCGTCCGCCTGAACCCTATAAAGGAAAAGGCATCCGCTATGAAGGCGAACATGTACGCCGCAAAGTCGGCAAAGCAGGCGCTAAGGCTAAGAAGTGATTAAGGAAGGAGTGAAACCTCTTGTTTAACAAACCGAACAAGAACGAAAAACGTCAGAAACGTCATGTTCGTTCCCGCAGATATGTTGTTGGCACTGCTGAAAGACCCCGCCTGAACGTATACCGTTCCCTGAGCAACATCTATGCACAGGTCATCAATGATGAAACCGGCGAGACCATTGCGGCAGCCAGCACTGTAGAAAAAACCTTTGAAAACTACGGCGGCAACGTGGAAGCTGCCAAAGCCGTTGGCAAAGCGATTGCTGAAAAAGCAATGGCAAAAGGCGTAAAAGAAGTTGTATTTGACCGCGGCGGCTACCTGTATCACGGCCGTATCGCCGCATTAGCAGAAGCAGCTCGTGAAGCTGGACTGCAATTCTAACGGAAGGAGGAAGTATCTTGGCTAATTTTGATAAGCGCGACAGACGCGAAAAACCTGATGACGGCTTTACCGAGAAAGTTGTATTCATCAACCGCGTTGCGAAAGTTGTTAAAGGCGGCCGTCGCTTCACCTTTGCCGCACTGGTTGTGGTTGGCGATGGAAAAGGCCATGTAGGCATGGGCCTGGGCAAAGCTGCTGAAGTTCCGGAAGCAATCCGGAAAGGCGTTGACGACGCTAAGAAGAATCTGATTACAGTAACCATGAAAGGTAATACCATTCCTCATGAAGTTATCGGTGTGTACGGTGCAGGCCGCGTGTTCCTGCGTCCGGCTTCCGAAGGTACCGGCGTTATTGCCGGCGGCCCGGTACGTGCCGTATTGGAACTGGCGGGCATCCATGACATCCTGACGAAATGCCAGGGTTCCCACAATCCCAATAACATGGTACGCGCAACACTGGAAGGTTTGAAATCCCTGAAAAACCTGAATGCTGTTGCAGCGCTGCGCGGCAAGACCCCGCAGGAAATTTTAGGTTAAGCTAAGGAGGAAGCCTGATGAAAAAATTAAAAATCACGCTGACCCGCAGCTTAATCGGCTATAAAAAAGATCAGCGCGCAACCGTAAGAGCTCTGGGTTTAGGAAAAATCGGCACTTCTGTAGTGCAGGAAGATAATCCGACTATTCGCGGCATGGTCCACAAAGTGGAACATCTGGTGAAGGTTGAAGAAGTAGAAGCTTAATACAAGGAGGTGCAGCACAATGGAATTACATGAATTACATCCCGCGCCGGGCTCCCATAAAGCCCGTGTCCGTGTAGGCCGTGGTCTGGGTTCCGGTCTGGGTAAGACCTCCGGTAAAGGCCAGAAAGGTCAGAAGTCCCGTTCCGGCGGTGTAAAACGCCCGGGATTTGAAGGCGGCCAGAGACCGTTATATCTGCGTCTTCCGAAACGCGGCTTCTATAACAAGTTCGGCAAAGAATATGTAGAAGTTAACGTAGGTACTTTAAACTGCTTTGAAGACGGTACTGTAGTAGAACCTGTAATGCTGATTGAATGTGGTCTGATCAAGAACATTCGCGACGGACTGCGTATTTTAGGCGGCGGCGAGCTGACTAAAAAACTGACGGTACAGGCAAACGGCTTCAGCAAGACTGCTGAAGAGAAGATTACAGCTGCCGGCGGAAAAGTAGAGGTGATCTGATAATGTTAGCTGCTTTAGCTAATGTTCTTCGGGTCCCTGAACTGAGGCGGAGAGTCATCTTCACCCTGGTGATGTTCGCGGTGTTCCGTCTGGGAACCCATATCCCGGTTCCCGGTGTCAACGCCGCGATGATTGAACAGTTATTTAACAATGGAAATCTGTTCGGCCTGCTGGATTTATTTTCCGGCGGCGCCCTGAGCAAATTCTCCATTTTTGCAATGAGTATTACCCCGTACATCAACGCGTCCATTATTTTGCAGCTGTTGAAAGTGGTCATTCCCACACTGGAAGAATGGTCCAAGGAAGGGCAGGAAGGTTACAAGAAAATCAATAAGGTAACCCGTTACCTTACAGTGGTCCTTGCTGCTGTCCAGGGCTTTGGTATGGCCTTCGGTCTGCGGTCCGCCATCAATAACCCGAACGTGTTCTCGGTATTGATGATAGTCGTATCCTTAACGGCAGGTACCTGCCTGCTGATGTGGATCGGTGAGGAAATCACGCAGAAAGGTATCGGCAACGGTATCTCCCTGATCATCTTTGCGGGTATCGTATCCCGCCTTCCGGACGGAATCTCCACGCTGGCGAAATATCTGAATGTGGGTACGATTAACATCCTGAATGTTATCCTGTTCCTGCTCATTGCACTGGCCATGGTCGTTTTCGTTGTTGCGATTTCCCAGGGCGTCCGCAAGATTCCCGTGCAGTATTCGAAACGTATCGTGGGTCGTAAGATGTATGGTGGTCACAGCAGTTACATTCCTTTAAAGGTAAACCAGGCAGGCGTAATCCCCATTATCTTCGCTTCGTCTCTCCTGATGCTTCCGGCTACGATCGGACAGTTTGTGAAAGTACCCTGGGTACAGAAAATTGCAGGGTATTTTGCTTGGGGCACGCCGCTGCAAACTGCATTGTATATCATCCTGATTATATTCTTCACGTTCTTCTATACCGCGGTAACGCTGGATATCAAGAACATGAGCGAAAATATCAAGAAGATGGGCGGGTTTATCCCCGGGCTGCGGCCCGGTAAACCGACTACCGATTATCTGGATAACGTTATGACGCGCATTACTCTGTCCGGCGCCATATTCCTGGCCCTGATAGCCATGATGCCGCATATTATCGTGTACCTGACCGGTATCGAGGGTATTTACATCGGCGGCACATCCCTGCTGATCGTCGTCGGTGTCGCATTGGATACAATGAAACAGATTGAGTCGCTGGCTTTGGTACGTCATTACCAGGGCTTTATGAAGTAAAGGAGGATGAACAGATGTACATTCTTTTAATGGGACCTCCTGGTGCCGGAAAAGGTACTCAGGCTGAAAAGCTTGTCGATTCGTATAAAATTCCCCACATTTCTACCGGGGATATGTTCCGGGCTGCTGTAAAGCAGGGCACGGAGCTGGGCAAAGAAGCAAAAAGATACATGGATGCCGGCGGACTGGTACCGGATGTTGTAACAATCGGAATTGTACGGGAAGGTTTGTCTAAACCGGAATGTGCAAAAGGTTTCATTTTAGACGGGTTTCCCCGTACGGAAGAACAGGCTGTTGCACTGGACGGAATCCTGAA
>JAFSOW010000012.1 GCA_017443165.1 Acidaminococcaceae bacterium
CAATTATTGTAATTCTCTTTTAACCAGGGGATGATAACGGAGGTATCCAGACCGCCGCTGTATGCTAATACAACTTTTTTGATGTCTTCCTTTTTTACTTTTGCCATTTTAACGGGCCTCCCTTGTCGTAATTGTGTTATCCTGCATGGCCCTGCCTGTCGCAGTTGCTGCGGATAAAGTTTTAACATGCTTATTGTAGCACGTAATGAAAAAAATGCAAGTGTTTTTATGCAATTTTTTTCATTTTTTTTGAATAATTATAAACTGTTTCATGCATTGCATAGCGTACTGTTGCACTTTGTAATACTGAAAAAGCCAGACGCTTCTTGCGCTGAAACGATATGCATCACAGTTCCGCATCGCTCATCAGCAGTACCATAATGGCTTTCTGTGTATGCAGACGGTTTTCCGCCTGATCCCACACAAAGGACTGCGGTCCTTCCAGCACTTCTTCCGTAATCTCCTCGCCCCGGTGGGCCGGCAGGCAGTGCAGCACGATAGCCCCGGGGTTGGCCGCCTTCAGCAATTCGCTGTTGATCTGGTAATCGTGGAGCGCTTTCAGACGGATTTCCCGTTCCGCTTCCTGTCCCATGCTGGTCCAGACATCTGTATATAGTACATCAGCGCCTTTGACTGCTTTGGCAATATCTTCTTCCACGGAAACTGTACACCCCGTCTTCGCCGCGTCTTCCTGCGCCTGTTTCAAAACCATCGGATCCGGCTGGTAACCTTTCGGGCTGGCGCAGACCATATCCATGCCGACTTTGGCACAGGCGTACATCAGGGAATGAGCCATATTATTGCCGTCCCCTACATACACCAGCTTACGGCCTTTCAAAGAGCCCAGATGTTCTTCAATGGTCAGCAGGTCTGTCAGCGCCTGACAGGGATGCAACAGGTCCGTCAGCCCGTTGATGACCGGAATGGAGGCGTATTCTGCCAATTCGATTACGGAATCGTTGGAAAAGGTTCTAATCATGATGCCGTCCACCATGCGGGACAGTACCCGGGCGGTGTCACGGATCGGTTCGCCGCGGCCAATCTGGGAATCCCGGTCGCTCAGATAGATAGCATGGCCCCCCAGCTGATGGAAGCCCGTCTCAAAAGAGACACGGGTACGGGTGGACGCTTTGGAAAACATCATGGCCAGAGTCTTGCCCTTGCAGAATTCATGAGGAACCCCCAGCTTCTGCATCTTTTTCAGCTTTTTCGCCACATCCAGAATCAGCAGCACTTCCTCTGTCGATAAATCGTGGATGCACAACAAATCCTTATGCTTTAATTTCATGATAACCCCTCTCATCTGTGTGGAAGTAAAGAACAGGCTGTAAAAGGCTTTCCTGTTATAATTTAGTATTGTACCATATTCTTTCACATTTTAATAGTAAAAATTTCACAAAGTGGCTTTGCCAAATGCGCTTCCAATTGGTAAAATGATGGTATCATAAGATAAATAATGATAATTTGCAGGTCAGGAAAAGACAACCTTTTTACGGAGATACCATGCGCAAGAAGAAACAAAAGAAAAGCCGTCTTCCGCAGATAGTGGGGCTGACCGTCCTCTTCATTCTGCTCTTCATCGGATGGAGTATGTTAGGACCGCAGCCGGAAATACCCAAGCCACTGACTCAGGCAGCAGATGACTTTATAAAGAATCCGAAAATTAAAAACGTCATTGACCTGACCGGGAATCAGGCGAAAACCGTGACTGGCAAAGTCGGCGATGCGGCAAAAGCCGCAGGAAAAGCGCTGGATGGCTCTGCATTGCCGGACAAAGCCGGGAAGCTGGCAGATTCAGCCGCTAAAGGCACCGACAAACTGGGGAAACAGATGAAGCAGGGCGGCGATTCCGCTTTAGTGAAAGTTTCTACTGTCTGGCATGTGGAAGAAACCGTTAACTCGCTTCGTTCAGATCCAGACTGGGTAAGCCTTCAGAAAATTCCGGACCACACCCGGAAAGCGCTGCTTGCCATCGAAGATCACGACTTTTATAAACACGGCGCCCTGGACATCACCGGCATCGCCCGGGCGGCCTTTGTCAACCTGAGAGCAGGCGAAGTGCAGCAGGGAGGCAGCACGCTCACACAGCAGATGGTTAAAAATGTTTTCCTGAGCAGCGAACAGACGATAGCCCGCAAAGCAGAAGAGGCTGTTCTTGCGACCTGGGTCGAGCGAAAATATTCCAAGGATGAAGTGCTGGAAATGTATTTCAACACCACTTACTTCGGTGCCGGAGCCTATGGCATCAGGAACGCGTCCAAGAAATTTTTTGGAAAAGAACCGTCACAACTGACTTTGCCTGAAAGCGCCATGCTGGCCGCCATGCCGTACGCCCCCAGCGCGTTGAATCCCTATGAAAATCCGGGTGGCTGCGCCAAACGGGTACGGCTCGTGTTGAAAGAAATGCTGAAATACGGGTACATCGGCAACACAGAACTAACAGATGCACTGGCAAAAGGTGTGACACTGAAAAACGGCAGAACATTACTGCTTGAATAACCCCAGATTCCCCTATTCGGTCACTTCAGTGACCGAACTTTTTTTGCAACTC
>JAFSOW010000096.1 GCA_017443165.1 Acidaminococcaceae bacterium
AGTGACTGAATATCCTCTGGAAAGGATTCTCAGGGGGCTCACCGCATCCAGATGCCCGGTTGCCAAAGCCAGCCTCTGCTCCTGACTCACGGTCAGATTTTTGGCAAGGGCGGTAAATTGGTTCCAAGCGTTCTGATACCGGTTCTCGTAGGGTTCCCAGAGTTTCTTTTGTTTGTGCAGGGCTTTCAGGGCCGCTGCCACCCGCTGTTCCGGTTTGATCAGCAGCCGTTCCGGATGTTGCAGTGTCTTCATAGCCTGTTGCAGGCGCAGTTCCCGGTTTTCCAGGCGCCGTGGCAGGGTCTGCTGCATGCGCATGAGAACCATGTCCAGCCGTTCCGCCGCCCTGTCCGTAATGCGGAGGGGATCCTGCAACATGCGGCTTTTCATCAGCCGCCGCAGGGTTTCTGTGCGCTGCTGCAGCATGTGGTTTATCGCAATTTCCAGCCGCGCCTGCCGGTCCAGCACCTGCCGCCGCAGCTGCCGGGTATCTTCCACGGCCAGTTCCGCTGCCTGGGACGGCGTGGCCGCCCGTTTGTCCGCGGCAAAGTCACTCAAGGTAAAGTCTGTTTCGTGACCGACGGCAGAGATGACGGGAATATCCGAAGCCGCCACTGCCCGTACCACGATCTCTTCGTTGAAGGCCCACAGGTCTTCCATGGAACCGCCGCCGCGGCCGACGATGAGCACGTCCGCCAGCCGGTGTTTATTCATGAAACGGATGGCGTGGGCGATGTCCCCCGCCGCCGTCTTGCCCTGTACCTGAACCGGGTACAACAGCAGTTTTACCCCGGGATCCCGGCGCCGTGCCACTTTTATGACATCCCGCACTGCCGCCCCTGCCGGGGAGGTGATGATGCCCACGGTTTTCGGGTGGGCCGGGATCGGTTTCTTTCTTTCTTCCGCGAAGAGGCCTTCCTCTTCCAGTTTCTTCTTCAGTTTTTCATAGGCCTGCATCAGGCTGCCGATACCTTCCTCGATCAGCATGTCCGCGTACAGCTGGTACACGCCGTTGGGTTCATAGACGCTGATGCTGCCGATGGCCACCACGGTGTCCCCGTTGTCGGGATAGCGGAGCAGCTGCCGGGCCTGGCGCTGGAACATGACGCATTTCAGCACGCTGCCTGCGTCTTTTAAGGAAAAGTAGCAGTGCCCGGAAGGATACCGTTTGAAGTTGCTGATTTCGCCACGGACCTGTACATGGGCCACCTGGCCGCTGCCTTCCACCAGTTTTTTGATCAGGCGGTTCATTTCCGTGACAGTGTAGGTATGGACTTCAGCCATAATGCTCTCCTGAAGTGATGCGCGTTTTCATCGTGTTGCGTATTGATGCGGCCGGCGCAGGATCAGTGCTTCAGTTTCCCTGCTGCGGTTATTCAGTGCTGCCCTTCCCCCTGCCGCCGCGCGTAGGCCGCGCAGCCTGACGCGTTGTCGCCGCTGTAGCGGTTGTCCGGCATCCACACCCGAATGCCCCGCTTCGCCAGCTTTTCAACGATATGGTTACGGATCCACCGGTTGGCGCAGACGCCCCCCGCCAGGATCACATGTTTTACGTTGTGTTCCGCCGCCCCGTTCCGGATCATGCGGACAAAGGTTTCCGCCAGTCCCCACTGCACGCCGGCAGCCAGGTTGGCGGCTGCGATCGGATTTTCTTCCGTTTCCGGTTTCGCGTTCCCGATCGCCCGCAGCACCCAGGTGCAGGGGCCGGAAAGACAGACTTTTGTTTTATGCACGGAAACCGGGATCTCCGGTATTTCCGTATGCTCTTCCGCTAACTGTTCCAGGGCCGGTCCCGCCGGGAATCCCAGTCCCAGGGCCACGCCCACCCGGTCCACAAACTGGCCGGCATGCAGATCCAGGCTGCCGCCGATTTCCGTCAGTTTGTAAGCAGAGCTTTCCTTCTCCGCCAGCAACAGATCTGTGGTTCCTCCCGATGCGTGTAAAAAGAGAAAGCGGTCCGCATCGGGACCGTTGGCAGACCACAGTGCTGCTTCCAGGTGGTTCTCCTGATGACTGATCTGCCATAATGGGATGCCGTACAGCGCGGCCAGCGACCGGGCAAAGCCCAGCCCGGCCAGGAATGCCGGCATATAGGAGTCTTCCCGCGGGCGGGGACGGGCGGATACGCCGATGCCCCGTACGGTAAAACTGTGCCCCCGCGCGGCTTCTTCCATCAGCTCCGGCAGATTGCGGGTATGCTGGTAGAGCATCTCCGACTGCTGCAGCCCGCAGCCTCCCGGTTTCACTTTTAAGATCCGCCTGGTTTCCGCTGCCGCATGCCCCTCCCTGTCCATAAAGAACAGAGACGTGGTGTAGCAGCTGGTATCGATACCAAGATAAACTTCTTCTGTCATGCTGTGCTGCTTTCTCTATTTTTCTTCCCGCATCAATTTTCCCAGGACGCCGTTGATGAACCGCGCCGACTTTTCGGTGCCAAACTGTTTGGCCAGTTCCACCGCTTCGTTGACAGCCACGTTCACGGGCACTTTTTCTTCCCCGAAGCGCATTTCATAAATGGCCATGCGCAAAATGTTGCGGTCAATGCCGGGCATGCGGTTTACTTCCCAGTTGATGGCATATTTGCCGATCAGCGCGTCAATTTCCGGCAGTTTTTCCGCGGTGCCTTTCAATACTTTTTCTGCGTATGTTACGGCTTTGGCAGCTTCTTCACTCTTTTCCTCATCCTGCTGGACTTCCAGCGCGATGGCCAGCGCCTCCGCCGGTGCGGCCTGGGTGAAATCCATCTGGAACAAACTCTGCAACACCATTTCCCTGGCAACTCTGCGAATCATGTATATCTTTCCTCCGTTTAGTATCGACAGCCTGTTTTCTCTCTGACAGCCTGTTGTGTTTCAGTTTCTGCGTATGCAGCGCCTGCTATTTATGATAGCCCGGCGGCAGCAGCCGGTCCAGCCACTCTGCCAGGTCTTCTTTTTTATCAATTTTGTAGCCGATAAAAAATCCTCCGCCGGCAAACAGCAGCAAAAACAGCGTCCGCCAGAACCCGACGATCAGAAACAGTGAGGCGACCAGCACCCCGGTCAGTGAGCATAAGAAGCGGCCGCGATAATTAAGCCAGATGTCG
>JAFSOW010000097.1 GCA_017443165.1 Acidaminococcaceae bacterium
AGTGGTGGCCATGCGCATTTCCGAGGTAAAGGAAGAACCGAAATCGTTTTTGCGTGAGCCGGCCGTACTATGCCATATGAAGGGCGAACTCGCTACATACAACATGTTGACCGAAAAATACTATTACAAGAAAATTAATTACAATGAGCAGATTGAGGAAGTACTGACCGTACGTAATGACTGGCTGCAGAACGCCTTTGCGGATTACCTGCGCCGCGGTCTCAACCGTACGATTGAAAATAAAAAGAAAGAAAAAAGCCGTTTTTAAAACGTGGAATTATGTGAGTTAAAGCACTTTCAGAGACTGCGGAATTTTCTGCAGTCTCTTTATTTTTTGTATCTTCCTCTATCTTTTTATTTCTATTTCTGTTATAATAATATGGCATAATTTTAAAGTGGGTTTTTGTTTGCTGTCAGCGTAAACTGGTAGTCTGGTGTACCTGCTTTTATTATCAATCAGTGTGTCTCGCTGAAACGTTCAAGCGTATTGGAGGGAGTTTTTTGAAGAATAAGGAAATCTGCCGGGAGACAACGACCCGGGGCAGCGGCAAGATGGGTCTGGCCTATATGGCGCTGCTGGCAATCTGCTGCAGCTGGGCCTATGAGGGATTCCGCTTTAACAGTACCGGCATAGTCAGTCCCGTGGGAATGGGGCTTAATTTTCTCTGGCTGGGGCTTTGGATCTGGAAGGTATATTACCGGTACGAAGTGATTCTGCGCCAGAATGAACTGGAAATCGTGACCATCGGGTTATGGAGGCAGGGCAGTTACAAAGTTGACCTGAGCAAAACGGAAAGCTTTGCCCAGCATTACCGGCACGATTTTTTCCGCCGTACCCGCATCAAGCATTATATCCATCGCTACAATATGGCGGACGTCAATCCTACCCGTATTCTGGCTTTCAAGGAAGGCAAGGGGCTGGCGGCAGTCATCTTCTGCTGCAGTGATGAGTTTTTAAAAGAACTGGTGCGTCTGATGCCGGACAAGTATCTGGAGTTTTAGGAGTGATCGTATGATAGATATTTCTACTGTACCGCCGGCGGCTGTGACCGGCCGTCTGTTTACCGTCTTTTTTCTGTCTTTTTTCATTATCTTTATTACTGCGCGGCTTGTAGGAAGCGAAAGGAAGGCTGTGTGGTTTAAGCGCCGCACTAATTACACGCTGCTGAACCGTCGCGGTATTTTTGGTGAGTACATGAATTTCGGGTATCCCCGGACCTGGCAGGGATTGCTGGTGGCCCTTGTCATGTATGGACTGATTTTTGCCCTTGCGATTGGATATATTTGTTTTTACCCGTATGCGTAAAGACTTTGGGTAACTGATAACCTGTTTTCAGACAGGTGATGTACTTTATAACAGGATGTTATTTCTGACAGTTTGAGAAGGAGTTTGCAAGTGATTAAAGGAACGGTAACGGAGACCCATGGCGAACGCGCCAAGGTCCGTGTCAATTTTAAAGAAACTACCGAACGGGGGCTGCGGGCTTACATCGACTGCTGGAATCCCATCAGCGCCCATCCGGGAGATAATGTGATTATAGAATACCGCAAGGTCGATGCACGCAAGGCAAAATGGTTCCAGATCATGCTGCCCATTTTATGTCTGGCGGCCGGCGGTATCTTCGGTTATGCTTTGGCCGGCTATTTTAAGATGGATTTCTGGTTCTGGCCCTTTGTGGGCGGCAGCATAGTGGTCTGGATGTATATTGCTTACAATTACATTAAAATCTTCCGCCGGGATGCCATCAGTGCAAAAGAACAGTTGACCGTGGCGGAAATCGAACCGGCAGAGTACCTGATCAACACAGAAGAGGAAGTAGAAGAACTGGCTGAGAAGCCCATGTCATTTTTGTATAGCGGAAGGTAATGAATTGCTGTGCAGGAACTGTTGAACAGGCGGAGTGTATCAACTAAGCGCCGGAAGAACAGTTCCCGTACAGTCATTTTAAAGGTATATTTTAAAAAAGGAAAAGGAGTTGATAGTTTGTCAGATTTTAAAATTAAAGAGATGAGCGAAGAGGACCGGCCTCGGGAACGGTTGTGCAATAAGGGCGCTGAAGCCCTGTCAAACGCGGAACTGCTGGCAATCCTGATCGGCAGCGGCACAAAAGAGCATTCCGCCCTGCGTATCGCCGAAGAGATGACCCGTAATGGAGGTCTGTACCGACAGGTGGCCCGCTGGCACAGGGTGCAGGAATTCAGGCACATCAAAGGCCTTGGCAATGCCAGAGCCGCCCGTATTTTAGCCGCGATGGAACTGGGAAGGCGGATAGCCTGCGCATCAGCTATTGACTCCGAACATATCGCCTCGCCGGGCGATGGAGCGCAATATCTGATGGGCAGACTACGGAATGAGACTCATGAAAAGTTTATTGTCCTGCTGTTAAATACGAAAAACCGGATCATTAAGACCGAACAGATTGCGGAAGGGTCCCTGACCAGCGCCGTGGTGCATCCCCGGGAGGTGTTTGCGCCTGCTGTGACAGCGCATGCGGCCTGCATCCTGGTGGCCCATAACCATCCGTCAGGGGATCCGTATCCCAGTACGGAGGACCGCAAGCTGACCCATGCGCTGGATGAGGCGGGAAGCATTCTGGGAATCCCGCTGCTGGATCATCTGGTCATCGGCGACGGGAGGTATTACAGTTTTAAGGAGCATGGCGATCTGTAGTCTGGCTTGTTGAAATATCGAAATAACACTTGTGTCCGGACAAGTTTTCCCGCAAAAGCGGAGGACTGTACGGAGTTTGAAAGATTGTATGGGGTGAAAGCAACATGTTTAGCATATTCTCCAGATTTTCCCATGACTTGGGAATCGACCTTGGCACCGCCAATACGCTGGTGCATTGCAAAGGAAGAGGGATTATTATCCGTGAGCCTTCGGTAGTGGCCGTGGACAGCGAAACCAACGAAGTGCTGGAGATTGGCGCGGAGGCGAAGCAGATGATCGGACGCACGCCGGGCAACATCATTGCCATCCGTCCCATGAAGGACGGGGTCATCGCGGATTTTGATATTACCCAGTCTATGCTGAAATATTTTATCCATAAAGCCATCGGGTATCATTCCCTGGTGCGGCCCCGTATTGTTGTAGGGGTTCCCAGCGGCGTGACGGAAGTGGAAAAACGTGCGGTTGTGGACGCGGCGATTCAGGCGGGAGCCCGGGAAGCCTATCTGATCGAAGAACCCATGGCGGCAGCGATCGGAGCCGGCCTTCCGGTGCAGGAGGCTACCGGCAGCATGGTCGTCGATATTGGCGGCGGTACCTGTGAGGTAGCGGTCATTTCCCTGGGAGGCATCGTGGTATCCCGTTCTATCCGTACCGGCGGGGATGCCATTGATGACGCGATTTCCCGTTATATCCGCAAGACGTTTAGTCTGCTGATCGGCGAGCGTACGGCGGAGCAGATCAAGATCACATTAGGTACGGCTATGTTTGTTGACAATCCGGATACCATGGAAATCCGTGGCCGCGACCTGGTCAGCGGTCTGCCCAAGAATCTGACGATCAATGCCAACCAGGTCTGCACCGGTATTGCGGAACCGGTTGCAAGTATCGTGGACGCAGTGCGTAATACGCTGGAAAGGACGCCACCGGAACTGGCTTCGGATATCATCGACCACGGCATTATCATGACAGGCGGTTCTTCTTTGCTGCGGAATCTTGATAAGCTGATCAGCAAGGAGACCGGCATGCCGGTATACGTCAGTGATGAAGCGCTAGCCTGCGTTGTATTGGGAACCGGTATCTGCGTGGAGAATATTGACACATATAAGAAAGGCTTTATGGCTTCCAGCAGCAAGCTGTAAGTTATAGGGCCCCGGATGGTAGATTATGAAAAAGCAGCAGTTTGTGACGGTGCTGGCCGTGCTTGGGATGTGCGCCTGCATGGTACTGGCTGTGCATCAGCGGTGGCGCTTTCCGTTAGTGAACGCGGTTGTGAACACTGTGTTGCTGCCTGTTAATGCGGTGGTCCGCCAGATTAATGACGCAGTTGTTTCATTCCGCGAAAACCAGCGGCTGAACGCCACCCTACAGGAAGAGAACAGCCGGCTGAAAAAAGAACTGGAAGCTCTTCGCAGCGCGGAATACCGGCTGAAGCAGCTGGAGGCTGAAAACACAGAATTGCTGGCGATGGCAGGTTACAGGCAGCAGAGGGATGATTTGAAACTGCTGCCCGCCCGTGTGATTGGCGTGAGCCTGGGGGATCTCCATGAATTTTTCTTTTTGGATAAAGGCAGTGCTGACGGGGTGCTCGCCGGCATGGTAGTAACTACCAGTGAAGGGATGGCCGGCGTGGTGGATCAGGTTTACCGTCATTACAGCCGTTTTATGCTGATTTCCGCAAACCGGTCCCGCATCGGGATCAGGGTGTTGCGAAAAGAATCCCGTGCCGTGGGTGTGCTGACAGGTCAGGGACCGAACCGTTCCCTGCTGCAGGGAGAATACTTCGGCCGCGATGACGACGTGCAAACTGGTGATATGCTGGTGACCAGCGGCATTGGCGGTAAATATCCGGCAGGCTTGCTTGTTGGTACGGTCAGGGGTGTAGAAGCAGATGTTACAGGGCTGCAGAAGCTGGTGCAGATCGAGCCGGCAGCCGACCTCAGCCGCCCGGACAGGGTGTTTGTTATTTTACAGGAAGATGTTAAGCGGCGTATCGAAAAAGAAATAGCGGAAGAAGCCGGGGAGGCCAAACCATGAAGATGTGGTCATGGATTGCCGCAGCGTTTGTTGTTCTGGTGTTGCAGACGACTTCTTTGGGATGTTTTGGGGGCAATCTGTTTTTCGACTTGCCCTTGCTTTTTATTTATAGTGTGGGATTGTTTTACGGTGCCCGGGCCGGTCTTGTCTGTGGTCTTGCCTTTGGGTTGCTGCAGGACGTTTCCTCTCCCACGGTATTTGGTTTTTATATGCTGACGCGCGGGCTGGTAGGGTATGGAACCGGCAGCATCAAGGAAATGATTTTCAAAAACAATTACGGATATCATGTACTGATTATCGGCTTCATCAGTCTGCTGCTGCGCGCTTTATATGCCGTGCCGGTATTCTGGTTGGCCGGATTCAGGAAAGCGGCGCTTTTCCTGTATCTGCAGGATTCCCTGCTGTATTGCCTGGGAAATATGCTGCTGGTACTGCCTGTCACACGTATCCTGCTGGCCTTGTACCGTTGGGTGACCGAGGACGACCTGACATATTAAATAAAGAATATGCAGGGGATTGACCGGGATTCCGAAACGGGAAATAACGGGACGGAACTATTGTAAGTTTGAGAGGGTATTGCGTTGCTGAACCATACCAGTGGGGATCGGTTAAAAAAGATGCTTGCGGCGGCGTTGGCTGTTTTTGTGGTCTTAGGCGGCAGGCTGGCCTGGCTGCAGCTTTATAAAGGTTTGTATTATGGGAAGCAGGCTGACGGAAACCGTATGCGGAGCGCGGTGATCATGGCGCCCCGGGGCCGGATCATGGATGTTCACGGTAAGGTACTGGCAGACAGTTCGCCGGGGTATGTGCTCAGCCTGCAGGCAGGGCACTCCTTTTCGGATGCGGAAGTGAATCTGCTGGCCCGCCTGCTGGCGATGCAGCCGGATGCGATCCGGAAAAAAGCAGAACAGGCAGCGGGAACCTATGAACAAATCGTGGTCAAGAGCGAACTGACGCCCCAGGAGATCACATCATTAGAAGAGCATTTGAAGGACCTTCCGGGTATTTCGTTGAACCTGCAGCCCATGCGGCATTATTTGTATGGTATGACGGCAGCTCATGTATTGGGTTATGTAGGCGAAGTTTCGGAAGAGCAGATAAAGCAGGGCAAATATAAAGGGCTTTCCCCCGGCAGCATTGTGGGGAAAGAAGGCCTTGAGTTTGTCTATGATGCGGTGCTGCGGGGACAGACCGGGCGCAGGACAGAAGAAGTGGATGTAAGGGGCCGGGTTGTACGCGAACTGGCAGGACAGGCTCCTGTTTCCGGTAAAGGCCTGGTGTTGACGCTGGATTTTGCCTTGCAGCAGGATCTGGAACGGGTGCTGGATAAACAGATGGCCGCCTTGCGCACCAGCGGAATCGCGCCCAATGCCTACGGAGCGGCTGCGGTGGCCATGGATCCAAACACTGGCGCAGTGCGGGCGCTGGTCTCCCGCCCGGGATATGATCCCAATTGGTTTGTGGGCGGCATATCTACAACCCATTGGAAACTGATCAATGAAAATGTGTTCCACCCGCTGACGAATAAAGTCATTAACGGCGAATATCCGGCCGGTTCTACCTTTAAGGTGGTGACAGGTTCGGCAGCGCTGGACAAACATAAAGTGACGCCGGAAGAGTTGATTTTTGACTCGGGGAAACATTGGCTGGCAGACATGGGCAATGCCGGCGGGGAAGCCCTGGGCTGGATTAATTTCCAGACGGCTTTCGCCATGTCTGACAATGTATATTTTTATGAAATGGGACGCAGGGCCGGCATCGAAAACCTGAACGCCTATGCAGCGCAATATGGGTTTGGCAGGCCTACCGGAATTGAACTGGCCGGAGAATCATCCGGACTGATTGCGGGACCGTCGGCCAAGAAAAAGGTGTTTAACGAAGACTGGACGTTAGGTGATACCTTTAATGCTGCTATCGGGCAGGGCCTGACCCTGGTAACGCCTATCCAGATCTGCCAGATGCTGGCAGCGGTGGCAGCAGACGGCGTGATCCATCCCCCTTATCTGGTAGAGAAAATAGTCAATGCGGATGGCAGCGTGTATGAAACACCGAAGCGGCCCCAAAGCCGCAAGCTGGAACTGGAGTCCCGGACCGTTCAACTGATCCAGAAAGGATTGAAGGGCGTGACCCAGCCAGGAGGGACCGGCGCCTGGTTTGCCGGGCTGCCGGTGCCTGTGGCTGGCAAGACCGGGACTGCGGAGAATCCTCACGGACAGGACCACGGCTGGTTTATCGCCTATGCCCCGGCGGAGAAACCGGACCTGGTCATTGCCTGTATCGTGGAACAGGGAACCTACGGAGCTACGGCTTCCGGGCCTGTCGTATATGAAGTGCTGGAAGATTACCTTACAGGAAAATTGAAAGCAGAAAGGAAATAATACGTTGCGTCGGTATATACGCAATCTGGATTGGATTTTAATATGGACCATTCTGCTGTTGAGTGTTACCGGTATGGTACTGATTGCCAGCGCAACCCACGGAGATGCGCTGGTAACGGGACAAAACCGCTTTGTACAGCGGCAGGGGCTTTTTCTATTGGCGGATGTCTTGCTGGCAATAGGAATTATTTCCCTCGACTATCATTCATTAAAAAGGATTGCCCTTCCTTTATACGGTTTTACGGTTTTGCTGCTGCTGGGAGTTATGTTTTTTGGACATGCTACCCTGGGAGCGCAACGCTGGATTCAGATTGGTCCGGTGACCTTTCAGCCCAGCGAGTTTTCCAAAGCGTTTATGATTGTCTGTCTGGCTGCCTTTTTGGATGAGCGCAGTGAATATCTGGAGCAGTGGAAAGATTATCTGCCTGCTTGTTTGTTTATGCTGATCCCTTTTTTTCTGGTGCTGCGGCAGCCGGATTTAGGAACGGCTCTGGTCTTTGCGGCTATTGCTTTTTCCATGTTTTGGGTTTGCGGTTTTAAGGTCAGATGGATTGCTGTCCTGACCGGGGTGTTTGTCTTTGCAGCCCCGGTGTTATGGCAGTTTTTGCATGAATATCAGAGAAACCGTATCCGTGTTTTTCTGGATCCGGAACTGGATCCTTACGGCGCCGGATACCATGTAATACAGTCCAAGATTGCCATCGGCAGCGGCATGCTGTGGGGCAAAGGCTGGATGCAGGGAACCCAGAGCCAGCTGGATTTTTTGCCGGAGAACCATACGGATTTTATCTTTGCGGTAGCTGGGGAAGAATTCGGTTTTGTCGGTGCTATCTTTATTTTACTGCTGTATATGATATTAATCTGGCGGGGCATGACGATTGCGCTGAACGCAGAGGACCGTTTTGGTACGTTACTGGCAACAGGCATCACGGGTATGTACCTGTTCCATGTACTGGTAAACGTGGGGATGACCATCGGCATCATGCCGGTGACGGGAGTGCCGCTGCCGTTTCTCAGTTACGGGGTCAGCTCCCTGACCACAAATATGCTGTTGGCGGGGGTATTATTGAATATTAATGTACGGCACACGCGATTGCAGTTTTAGGTGACTATTTGGAGGCTCTCACATGAACAAGGAAATGGCCATTGACATGCTGGCAGCGGTGAAGAAACCGGCCCGGTATACCGGCGGGGAGTTTGGCAGTATTTTCAAAGAAGAAGCTGAAGTGCGGATCGCTCTGGCGTTCCCCGATGTGTATGAAGTGGGAATGAGCTATCTGGGCTTTAAAATTTTATATCATCTGGTCAATAAAATGGAAGACATTGCGGCGGAACGGGCTTATGCTCCCTGGATCGACATGGAGCAGCTGATGCGGGAACGCAATGTTGTACTCACCACCCTGGAAACTAAAAAGGCTCTTTGTGAATGTGACCTGATAGGCTTTACCCTGCAGTATGAGCTGAGCTACACCAATATCCTGAACATGCTGGACTTGGGCGGCGTTTCCGTTCTTGCGGCGGAGCGTGGGGACGAGGAGCCCTTTGTGGTAGTTGGGGGACCTTGCGTCTTCAACCCGGAGCCTCTGGCGGATGTGATTGATTTTGCTATTTTGGGCGAAGGGGAAGAAGCGCTGCCGGAAGTACTGATCTGTTACCGTAACTGGAAGCGGGAAGGAAAACCGGGAGGCAGGCAGGAATTTCTGCACCGGGCAGTTCGGATTCCGGGCGTCTATGTACCGTCTTTTTATGATGTAACTTATAATGAAGATTTTACAATACAGGCAGTGACTCCCAATACACCGGATGCGCCGGTCACTGTGACCAAACGGGTGGTGGCGGATTTAAATAAAGTAGATTTTCCCACGGCGCCGGTGGTGCCTTTTGGGGAAATTGTACATGACCGCATCATGC
>JAFSOW010000098.1 GCA_017443165.1 Acidaminococcaceae bacterium
CTTTCAGATAGGCATCCGTAGCGCCCTTTTCCCGGGATGCAACCGAGCCGCTGCCCAGTGCCACCGTATCCGCTACGGTCACTCTGGCCCCGTTACCAATGGCAGCGGAATTGGTTGCAGCCGTCCCTGTGACGCCGCCCACGGCAGAAAAAGAATTTTCCGCTTCCGCCTTAGACGAATGACCAAAAGCGACGGAATTGGCAGCGCTTGCGTTTGCCTCATGCCCGACCGCCACAGCGTAATCACCGGCTTTGGAATTTACGCCAAACGCCACGCCTCCTTCGCCGCTGGGATTGGCACCATACCCGACACCAATAGAATAAATGCCCCCCGCTTTTACCTCACTGCCAAAGGCAATAGCGCCCTGTGCAGCATTTGCCGAACTCCCGACCGCTACGGAATTCATGGCCCCGGCATATGCCTCATTCCCAAGAGCAAAGGCATACTTACCGACGGCATTTGCTTTGTATCCAAGCGCCAGGGAATAATCACCGCCGGCATTTGCTTCATTCCCGGCCGCCGCAGCCGTATATCCGCCAGCCTCAGCACCAGACGCTAACGCCAGAGAAAGATTACCTTTGGCCTTTGCACCATATCCGATCGCCACGGACGAAAGATTTGATGCGGATGAACCCGAACCGGCCGCGAAGGAAAACTCACCCCCGGCGCTTGCGCCATTTCCCATCGCCACGGACGAAAGCTTTGATGCGGATGAACCCGAACCGGCCGCGAAGGAAAAATCACCCCCGGCGATTGCACCATTTCCCACCGCCGTGGAGTTTTCACCGGAAGCATTTGCATTTTTCCCCACCGCTGTGGAACTATCGTGTCCGGCTGATGCGCCCGGTCCGACCGCCGTGCCTTCCCCCCGGGCCACAGGCAGGTTGTACCCACTCACAAGGTACATGCCTAACAGCAGCGAACACAAGATCCGCGCCGCCAAAAACTTCCGTTGTTTTCCCGCGCTTGTTCTTTTCATTTTTCTGCCTCCTGTTCCAGGTTCCTATCATTATATATAAATATTTTTGTTTTCTGCGTCTATAATTTTAGCATAATTGTGTTTTCCCCACAAGACATTGCCGTGTATTCTACATATTAATATGACATATTTTTCAATAGGCACCATTAATTCTCTACCGGTTTTGCAGCTGCTTCTTTCATTTTCTTATGCGCTTTCTTATACTGTTTTATACAATATGCCTGCACCTTTGTGTCTATGCTTTCTTCTGTGTCGTTCTCTTCCAGTAAAACGGGGCACTTTTTGCGAATCTCTTCAATATCTGGAATACTTCCGCCGTAGCAACCTGCATGACCGTCATAGTCATACTCTACAAGATAACTTTCCGGATCGTCGCTGAACCAGAAATCCAGTCCGTTATCGATATTCCATATCCTGTCCTCTTCTCCGCTCAACAGGCTGCCGTCGTTGTAGCCGTACCACAGGCACGGATACATTTCGGTGCCGTCTTCATCGATCCAGCTTCCCCTTCTGTTCGGGGCAGGCCACCGGGTGACGTCTTCGATCCGTTCCGAACCTTTCAGCAGCCCGATGTGCCAGCCGGTTTCTTCCACAAATTTATCCAGCGAAGCTTCAATATATTCGTCCGTGTAGTCAAAGAATCCGCACTCCATTAAGTATTCCTTCTGGCTTTCCAAATTATAGCAGTCTTCGATTTTAATTTTTCTGGTATCAATAATCTTCCCGTCTTTCCTGACATCGTCCACATAAATTTTTATATTTTCATTAAGGGGCAGCCCGCCGTTTCCGAAAACCTCCGTGCGGATCTCGCCGTACCAGAAATGTCCGCTTGCAGGCACTTTATCTATTTCGAAATAGCCGTCCATGTCCAAAAACTTTTCAAAACCAATGCCATGGTCTGACATCCGGTTAGGTATGTAGTCTGAAACATAATCGGTTAACGCGTCTTGATAGAAGTCATAGTCATCTTTATAAGAACAGTCGATCTCCGAGGCATCGATTTCTTCCCTGAATTCCAGCCCCGGGTACTCGCAGCGCAAGATATGTTTTGCCGGGATTCCCTTCGTGAGTTGCTGATTTATCCACAGCCGGTGTTTTACACCGTCGATTCTGCTCTGGATCATTAATTTTTCATTTTCATAATCTCGTAACTCATATTCCAGATCCGTCTTATTCTGCCAGTATTCTTCCCTCGCCATGCCAATGCGTTTTTTCTCTTCAGGATCCGTTTCTTTATAATACTCTTCTGTCATCCCGGCATATATACCGTCCTTTTTCTGCTGCATAACGATCCATCTCAATGAGTTGAAGGAATAGCTGACTCTTTGCCAGTACGGCATGGAATTCCGGTATTCATCCAGGGAAAACTTTTTTTCATTGTTCAAAGCTGCCTGTTCGTCCGTTTTATTCTTCGTCATTTTAAATTGCCTCCTAACATTTTTTGTTCTGGTTTCATTTGTTGTGCAGTCAGCTGCGTCAGTGGAATTATTTTTCCCATTCGCTCAGAACCTTTGGCCCTGGGTTTCAACTTCCCATCTTTTATAATAAAATTCCACCCCTTTCTCTTATACGGGTAAAAGAAAAAGCCCATCACGGTGATGGACTGTGTGTAAAACAAAAGCCCATCGTTATGATGGGCTGAATTCTCAACATCCCATCATGCAAGCTTTAGCACCTTACCCTTCCGGCAGGTTGCTGTGCGGTCACCGAGCTTGTCTCTCGCGCACTCTTTATGGTCAATTGGGGTTCCAATTACTGGATTGATATTAAGTTTTTTCTCAATCTTTTTTACATGTTTATTATAGCATACTGCACCCAAAAACGCAAGCAAAATTTTAAGTTTTCTTCCTATTATATAGTTCAAAAATGTAAGGAACAGTCTACGGCTGTCAAATTGAAACTATTATTGTTATTATTGAATAATTTTTATCCCAGCAGCTTAAGTACATTCAGTTTATCTTCCGTTACTATTGCGTCATCCTTATTCAGCATCCCCAGATGCAGGTGCTTTTTATTCCTGCCGTGGTAGTCGCTGCCGCCGCTGATCCGCAGTCCCTGTTCCACCGCTGCCTGCCGCAGCATTTCCGATTCCTCCGCCGTGTATTCGGAATAGTAGCATTCCAGTCCCGCGATCCCTGCTTCTTTCAGCGTCCGCAACTGGGCGGCAAACTGTTCTTTGGTCAGGCGTTTTTCCCCCGTGCCTCCCAGCGGATGCGCCCACACAGCGATTCCCCCGGCATTTTTGATTGCCCGGATGGCGCGGGCTGCATCCACCCTGCCGCTGGGCAGGTTTTTGAAGTAGGTCGCGAAGATATCCACCGGTTCCGCTCCGGGATGCAGCTGCCGCAGTTTCTTTTCCAGCAACAGTTTCAGCTGCAGCTTGCCGGGGCTTTTCAGCTGCGCTTCTTTTTCCTCAGCGGTAAACTGAAACCCGAATTCCTCTTCCATATAGCGCAGGCGGTTATGGGTTTTGTTGATCCGGACCCCGTAGGCTTCCGCCACAAAGTCCAGGAACTCTTTTTGTTTCAGGTCATAGTTGTAACCGAGGATATGGCATTTTGCCACTTCCGTTTTACAGGAGAGCTCTATCCCTCTGATGAAGCGTATGCCGTCAGGGATTATTCTTTCCATCCGCTGCACGCCTTTGATCGTATCATGATCGGTCAGCGCGAAGGTCCGGATACCCAGTTTCTGTATTTTCCGCAGCAGGCCGGGGATCCAGTCCGAACCGTCCGAAGCTCTGGAATGCATGTGCAGGTCAACTTTGGAATTCATCGGCAACACCTCCGTTTACCCTAACGTACTGATTCTCTTCGCCAACGCGGTTTTCCGGTGTCAGTGCTGATGCATCGGAATGAAATTATGTCAGTAAAATTCCCCTTACACCACCCTCGCCTTACAGTTCATATCCGGTAATGAATGATCACGGTTACGATACGCTCGTACACGATGGGGCCGGTAACGATGAATTGGTTAACGCATGGCCCGGTGCGACATATGGCAAATTACTTTGCGTTGCAACTTCGGCAGTTGCCGCCTGATACGCCCCTGTAAGGTTACCGTCTGTTCAATTGTTAAGTAACAACGTCCTTCCGGAAAA
>JAFSOW010000099.1 GCA_017443165.1 Acidaminococcaceae bacterium
CGCAAAACCGTGAGCGTTTGCTATTTCAAGGGCTTATTTGCCTGTGGCTTCGAAACTCGGTGCTTCGCACCTCAGACAGTCTCGCCACCACGGCAAATTTCACCTCATGAAATTACGCAAACGCTCACGACGTTTTGCTTACGCCTTACCGGCTGCAGCGTTTTTTATCTTTAAATAATTAACAGCTGTACCACACACGATGGTACAGCTGTTTGTAAATTTAACACCTGAGCGTTTTTACGCGAACTTTTTGCCGGTGAGCAGTTCGTAGGCTTCTTTGTATTTGGCAATGGTCTTTTCGATGATATCCCGGGGCAGGATCTCCGCGTTGTTGGCTTTCAGGTAGTCGCGGACAAACTGTTTGTCATAGGAAGGCTGGGATTTGCCGGCTTCGTAACCCTTCAGGGGCCAGAAACGGCTGTTATCGGGTGTCAGCATTTCGTCGGCCAGCACGACGTTGCCCTTTTCATCCAGGCCAAATTCGAATTTGGTATCGGCGATGATGATGCCGCGTTCCAGCGCATAATCCGCGCATTTTTTGTACAGGGCCAGGGTCAGGTCGCGCATCTTTTCCATGTACTCTTTGCCTTTGCCGGGGAAGAATTTCTCTACCCATACGATGCCTTCTTCCATGGAGATGTTCATGTCATGTTCACCAACCGGGGCTTTCGTGGAAGGGGTGAAGAGAGGTTCCGGTAATTTCTGGCATTCCTGTAAACCTTCCGGCAGTTCGATGCCGCAGATCTTACCTTCCTTTTTATAACTTTCCCAGCCGCTGCCGGTGATGTAGCCGCGCACTACACACTCTACGGGCAGCATTTCCAGCTTTTGGGTCTTCATGCTTCTGCCTTCAAACTCAGGGGTCTGGAAAAACTCCGGCATATCTTTCGTATCGATGGAAATCATATGATTGGGCACGATATCCCTGGTAAAATCAAACCAGAACTTGGACATCTTGTTCAGGACAGCGCCTTTTTCCGGCACCGGGTCTTTCAAAATTACATCAAATGCGGAAATGCGGTCAGTGCAGACCATGATCAGGCTGTCGCCCAGATCGTACAGCTCCCGGACCTTGCCGGATTTAAAAGGTTTGTATTCTTTCATGTTGGTCTTCCTTTCTATATGTATTAAAAAACACACACTAAATTTTAGCACAAACCGGCCGGTAGTTACAAGGATTTTTTGACAATTGCGACTATAAGGTAAAAAATTATTGGTATAAAGGTTTTATTTTTTCTAAACTTATGATAAAATAACTGCATATATACGCTTTGAGCAAAGTAAGAAGGGAATGTTTTATCATGTCGATTCAGTTGATGATCGTTGTATTGTATGTCGCGATGCTGTTCGCGATTTCCTTTTATGTGAAGAGGAGGGCAGAGACCAGCGCCACGGAATACCAGTTCGCGGGCCGTAAGTTTGGCGCGCTGCTGATTGCTGTCAGCGTCACCGGCATGGCGGTGGGCGCGGCTTCTACTGTAGGCGTGGCGGAAAGCGCCACCCGCATCGGCCTGTCTGCCGGCTGGTACAACGGAGCCTGGTCTATCGGCGCTATCTTTATGGGCCTGGTGGCGGCAGGCAAGTACCGTAAACTGGAATGTACCACTGTGCCGGAACTCTTCGAGCGCTGCTACGATAAGAAGGCGCGCATTATCAGCGTAATCGGTCTGGCTATTATTTTATCCTGCATCACGTCACTGCAGTATGTGGCCGGCGGATCCATCCTTTCCACCCTGATGCCTGATGTTTTCACCATGAAGACGGGCATGATTACCAGCGCCGTTGTGTTTATCGGTATTACGGTCATCGGCGGTATGTGGTCCTCGGGCCTGTCCAGCGTGCTGAGTGTGCTGATTATTTACCTGGGAATCATCTACTGTATGGTTAAAATCCTGATCCGTGACGGCGGGATGGCGGGCATCGTGGCCAAGCTGCCGCCTATGCCTTTTGAATGGGCGGATCCCTTCGGTGGTCTGACCATGGCCATGCTGATGGGATGGATTATCGTCATGATGACACAGACCGTGACCGGCGCGCCGGTGCAGATTGCTACCAGTTCCAAATCGGAAAGCGCAGCCCGGAACGGGTTTATCCTGGGCGGTCTGATTATTTTCCCCATCGGCTTCTTTTCCGCTGTATTAGGTATGGCGGCCAAAGCCCAGTATCCGGGCATCAATCCTACGCTGGCACTACCCCAGATCATCATGAGCCTGGATCCGTTCTCTTCCGGCATTACCCTGGCGGCCCTGTGGGCGGCGGACGTTTCCACGGCCTGCACTATTTTGCTGGGGGCCGGTACCCTGATTGCCCAGGATATTTACAAGCGTTTCTTCAATCCGGACATTACCCCGGATAATTACATGAAAGCCAGCCGTTTCATCATCTTTGCGGTAGGACTGGTAACCCTGTGGATGGCCTTCAACGCCGTAGGCATCGTGAAGATGATGCTTACGGGCCTGAGCCTGACGACAGCGTTTACCCTGGTGTTCCTTGCTACCATGTTCGCGCCGGATCTTTGCCGTCGTAATACCGCTTTCTACACGACTTTGGTAGGACTGCTGGGCCTGTTAGCCTGGCAGATGTTCCCCGCGGTGCGGATCCTGCCGCATCCCATTTACTTTGAATGGATCATCTGCACCATTACGCTTCTGGTGGTACGGGTTATCGACAAGGAACCAATTACCCCGCCGGCGATGAAGAAAGACGCAGATTGAAATAGCTTTTGACGTAACTCAAAACAAAAGAAAATGATAAATTAAAAGAGCAGGCATAAGTAAAACGTAGGAACCGATCGCGTTATTCCATGAGATGAAATGAGACGCCCGTGGCTTCAACTGTTTGAGGTGCGAAGCACCGAGTTTCGAAGCCACAGGCGAATGAGTCCATGGAATAGCAATCGGTTCCGTTTTTGCGTTGCCTGTTCTTTTTGTTTATTCCTGTTCTTTTGCTTTTGCTTTTTTCTGTTCTTCTTTTAAAATCGCGTCCGCCTTGTCTTTGATTTTGCAGATGCGGTCTGTCCAGGCGAACAGCTCCGGCAGATCGTAATCGCCGGCGTGGCCGTAACCCCAGGCCACCTTGAAGTCAACCGCCTTATCATTGTTTTTCAGCTTTACGGCCAGCATAGCCGGAATAGCCAGGGCTGTATCCCTGTCCAGCACACCGTGACGGATACGCCAGTGGGGCGCTGTTTGCACATCAGGATTTCCGATGTAACGCATGGGGTTCATCATTTTAATAACCCGTCCGTTTGCCATGTATTGGGAAAGGTCCAGTTTATCCTTTTCCATTTGTTCTTCCAGGTTGGCTTTCCGCAGCTGCCGCTTTTCAACAGGAGATGCCAGGTTGTACTGACGGGCCTTTTCTTCCGCAATCTCTTTTTCTTCTTCTTCTTTCGGAACTGTAACAAGCTGGCTGTGTTCCAGCGCATAGCGTGTAAAATGTTTATTCGGAATGTCATAGGTGCCGAACTCGTTATTCTCGCCTGATGTCATATCAAAGGCATCGAATGCGGGAACGCCTTTCAGCCGCTTTACCGTGGCAACGTATTTGTCGAAATCCATATGGACCGCAGTTCCGTCGCTGACGGTAAGCCAGGACGTTTTGCTGACATCTTCCCCGGTGTCGATGGCATTCTGGGCTGCTTCCAGATAGAGGGACTCAATGTATTCCCGGAAAAGACCGTATCCGTCTGGGGCCAGGTTCAGGCGGTTGCCGAGTGAATCGCGTAAATTCAAATCATTCAGATATTCTGTAAATTTTTCTTTTAATTCTGCAGAAATTTCTTTTTGTTCCGGCGTAATGGCAGTACCTTTGGCAGCTTCCACCGGTGCGTTGGCCGGACGGTCCTGTACTGCGCCAACAGGCGAAGCACTGTTGGCCGTGGGCGGCACTCTTCTGGCCGGGCCGGCGTTATAATATTCATTTGCGTTATGGAACATCCACTCGTACGCCATATCCGCGTTTTCCAGATTGGTGATGGGGCAGTAGGCCATGGAAGCGAAAATATCGTCCCGCTCTTTGGCAGCGCCTGCTTCTTTAAGATAGGGAACATAATCTTTTGCGTTTCCCGTAGCCCCTAACAGGGCAGACAATGCGCCCCCCGCACTGGTACCGCTGGAAATAATCTTTTCCGTATCACCGGCGGGGATGCGCCCGGCCTTACGGTTGAATCGTACAAAACGTACGGCGGCTTTGTAATCGACAATCAGTGCAGGCGCTTTGCCGGTTTCATAGCCGTTTTCATGTTTCAGGGACCGGCCCCGGATGGCAGGGGATACAACAACATATCCGTTGCTCAGCGCATATAAAGCAGCGTTGGCTCCGCCGTGACGGGATTCCTCCCGGGGTTCCACAATTTGTCCCGGCATATATCCGCCTACGCCGTTAGGCATAAAGATAGGCGCGGTTTCTGCTGTAAAGCCATTGATGGTTCCGCCTTTTAAATAAGCTTCCGGAATAAAAATGCTAAGCATCTGGCTTTCCGGATCGTAAGGCTTTTTCACATACACAAGATGCTCGTAAGCGCGGAAGGTTACAGGTTCGCCGTTGGCATCCATTGTTTTTGTTGAATAATCATCCGGATTAAAAACGATACTGTATTCCTGCCGGTTTTTAAACGCATTGGTAAAAGCTTTCTCTTTTTCTTCTTTTTCCTTTGCACGGTTTTTGAAAAACTCCTCGCGTTCCCGCTGAAGTATCCGGATATCTTTTTCCAGACTGTCTATGGCCTTCCACTCTTCGTTTGAGAGGGATCTTTCGTTCTGATAAGGAACCTCACTGCCGGGAATGCCTTCCCCCTCTTTCAGAAATTCATTCTGAACCGGTTTGAATTCGGCGGAATGGTCAATCTCGTTCTGTTCGGTCGTGTCTGGCAGTGCAACCGTATTATCTGCCGCTTTGGCTTTGCTTTGCTTGGGTACCTGCGTTACCGTTGCTTCCGATGTAGATGTTTCCTGTGAAGCTGTTGTTTCACTGGTTGCGACAGCTTCAGCAAAAACGGGAGTCGCAATCACAACTCCCTGCAACAGGGATGCGAAGACGGCGGCAGCCAGAACTTTTTTTGTCTTGGAATTACAAATATTGAGAAGCATTATTATTCTCCTTAGCAATTTATAATCAGGTTCGTTTTGTATGAATCAGATCACATAATCATTAATAATTTATTATACCATATATTTGAGACTGTCTCCATAATTCTTCGCGGACTCCTTCTAAAAAACAGATTGCGTTAAAGGAAAAAGCGACCGAAATAATAACAACAGCGACTGTACAGATGCACAGTCGCTGTTTTGTGTTTTGTTTAATATTACGATAATCTGATATCCTGCTTATTTAGCAGCAGTGTTCCGCTTTATTGCTTCTTCCAGTTTATCCAGGTACTGTTGAATTGTTTCAATAATAACCTGTCTGGAAACGGCGTCCTTTTCAATGCGTTCCAGATACTCACAGAAAGAAACCGTCATATCCTGTTCTTTTGTGAAAAAGAGCGTGGAAGGAACCGAGGACCGGTACAGGATCACGCCAGCTGTTTCATTGGCTATGACGGAAAAGGCGCGGGGAGACAGTGTCCCGGAAGCCGGATTTATGCTGTCAGGCGAAAGCAGAACGATATGATAATCGTCAGTTGTTTTGAACCGGCGCAGGGCAGCTGCCAGATGCATATAAAACTCTTTTGCCGTATAGCAGAGAGCAGGCGAACCAAATAAATCCGCAAGGGGAACCGGCACAGAACCATTTACTACCGTGGTGATATCGGGAAGAGAGAAAATGTCGGTGACCGGGCTTTCCGTTTTATCCTTTCGCAGGAACAGAATATCCCGGTAATTGCGTACGTTTTCGTAAAACAATTCACATCCGGGGCGCAGGGAAAGGCTTTTGCCTACGGCTTCCGGCATGGTAAGCCAGGAAGGCGTGACGTGAAACTGTATCGTCCTGCTGCCGGCAGCCGGGAACCGGGAAAGAGCATTTCCGATTTTCGCGAAGTTGGAAGAATTATAAATCTTCATAAGCGGACGGCAAAGGGAAAGAAAATCACGGAATTCCTTTTCCAGCGCATCCACAGCCCGCTTATCGTGCACCAATATGTTGAGCCGGTTTTTGCCGGCTTCGCCGGTAGTATGGCCGAGGATGGCAACGTTTCCGCTGCCGATGAACACTGTGCGTTTGAAAATGTTGTCCCGCAGTCTGGGACAGTAATACGGTTCGATATGTCCGGTGGCATACAGCGGCGACCACTTGGCGACAGCTTCCAGCATTTCGCCCAGGGTCCGGCGCACGGTATGGACGATAACTATGCGACCGCCTTTCTGCAGGATCGTTTTGAGCAGAATGGACCAGTTTTTTACAAAATCCGGGTTTTCATACAGCCACACCATATCCTCTTCTGAATGGAGCAACAGCTTTGCCGGCTTGCCAAGCGCAGCCAGTTCTGTAAGAAACTGAATCGCGCATTCCCGCTTTCCTGCGTTGCCGTAATAGAAACCTGTCTCTTTTTCCTTCGAGGGGGAGGTCACGCTTTCAGAAGGCTGAAAGGAAAACCTGTTGCCATCATATTTATTGGATGAAGCATCGAAACCGGGCTCATCCTTCAGCCAGTTTGCAATGAGCATGATGGCGGTGTTGATATCTTCCGGCCAGCGTTTGCCGGGGCATATGGCTCCCGCCAGGGCTTCTTTCTGCGCTTTTGTCCGGATAGCCTGCGCGAAAAAAGCGGAAGCAGGGTATATAAAATCCCGGTGCTTCGGCACGCCCCGGGCGCCGGTACGGATGCGGCTGATATAAGAAGCGTCGAAGGAAACCTCCTTGCCCAGCCGGGTATTTTTCGTATGGGTCAGCTGCATCAGGAAATTCAGTTTATCGCCAATGATCCGTTTCATAAGTGATACCTTTCTTGCTCTGCAGATTCTTTCATAACTCCGGTTATCCGGTAAAAGCCCGGACACTTATCCTGGAAAGAATGAAATGCTTTATTGTAAGTGTATCATACTTAGGATTCATAAAACAATAAAAAATGACAAAAATGACACTTTTTAGACCGAAATTGGCAGTGCCAATTTTAAAAAGTATATTAAAAAATAATCTTACAAAAGTTATAATAAATATATATAAAAGGGAAGCCAATACACTACAGGGTTATCAGAACCATTATAC
>JAFSOW010000100.1 GCA_017443165.1 Acidaminococcaceae bacterium
AGGCGCGCCGCCGTGTACATCTGCTGCACTTCATCGCCCCGGATGGCACCCATCACAGCCAGTGTTTTTTTCCGTGAGCCGAAACGATACCCATACACCGGAATGGGCTGACGGTACGGAAGCGCATCTATCGTAAATAATTTTACCCTTCTCATGGTTCGATGCCTCCCAGTATCCGGGCAATCAGCGAGCCTTCGTTGACCACCGGGTATTCACGCAGGGTGAAGACCATGCCGTCTACCGGGCTGAACAGTTCCTCTTTTGTGACCCCGTTCAGGGCATCGGCAATGAAACCCACAAGCTGTCCTTTTTTCACATACTCCCCGTGCATGACCTGAGGCATGAAAAAGCCGGATGCATCTGCATTGATAAAAGCCACGCTGCCGTCGGTACTAACCACCGGCTGCTTGACTTCCGGCGCCGGTTCCGTAAGCATGCCCAGATAGGACATAATAGACAAAATGCCCGTTATCAGCTGGTCCCCGTAACTCTGGGTGATGCGCATACCTACGCCCATCTCCACCACCAGGGTTTTCGTCTTCAGCATGTTCAGGCTGTAGGCCAGCGTGCTCTCCAGCACCGTAGCCGCACTGTGGATCCAGATAAAATCCATGTTCAGCAGTTTGGCCAGTGGCGTCAGCACCTTCGCCGTTTTTTCATTGATGCGCACCTGGGGAATCTCACGCAGGAAAATATTGCTGGCGTGGATATCGATGCACAGGTCCGCCCCTTTGATGTCACGGATGATGCCGTTGGCAATATATTCATACATGGTTTCACTGCGGCTGCCCGGGAAAATCCGGTTCATGTCCAGATCGAAGCCCGGAAGACCCCGGTAAATCGTGCTGATGCCCAGAGGGTTCAGGGCAGGATAAATATCCACCGTGCCCCGCAGCACATCTTTCTTTTCTTCCAGCACCCGGGCCAGCTGCCAGGCGACGTACTGTCCTTCCAGTTCGTCGCCGTGAGTACCGGTAACGATGGAAAGCCGGTGGCTTTTCGAATCAGTACCCGCAATGCGGTTTTTCTGAATGACAAGCGCCTCCCCTACAGGAAGAGGCGCTTTAATCACAGTCTCTGTCATGGAATCTCCTTACAGCTTGGTAATAGTTAAGCAAGCATTAACTAGTCTGTCACTTTCGTAAAAACTTTCTGTGTCTGCTCAGCCCAGCCTGAGAACACGCCCCGCTCCAACGGGCAGTCACTATAATCACGGCCGATACAAAGCTTCAGATATTTTTCATCGGCCGGGCAGTTATGGGTGGGATCGATGCCGTACCACAGACCGTCCATCCAGATTTCCGTCCAGGCGTGGCTGGCTCCTTCCCCTACAAAGAGACCGCTGACATACCGGGCAGGCATTCCTGCCATACGGCACAACGTAATCAGCACATGGGCATAATCCTGGCACACGCCTTTCCCCGTGACAAATGCTTCGCCTGCCGTTGTCATCACATTGGTTTCACCGGGCGTGTATGTAAAATGCTCATTCACCTTCGCACAGAGAATTTGGGCTTTCTCTAACGCATTCATAGCGCTGAAACCTCCCGGTGCTCCCTGCACCGCACCGCAGTCCTCGTCTTTTACAACACTTTCATAAAACGTTTCCAGTTCCGGCGTAACCTGGGTCAGGGGCGAAGCGTAACGGTAAAACGGCGCCGCCTCTTCAGGCACACGCAGGGAATCATCACGGTAAGCCATCCCCTGCAGGGTGTAGCGGAATGAATCGTGGGCCTCCACTACCCTGCCCGCGCGCACCACATTGCCGAAAGAGTCACGGCCTAATGAAGCCGCCCCGTCCGGATAAACTGTCAGCGTATAAGAAAGGATGCTCTGCTCCGGGGCATCGGCAGGGATGCAGCGCAACAGAAAGTTATGTTCCGTCACGGAACCCGAAAAATTCAAAACCGTATCAAAATAAAAGGATAATTCTCGACGCATGGGACACCTTCCTCTTCAGTCAGGCCTGCAATTCTCTGCGGCACAGCCGCATCATTTTATTCTGCAACAGGGCCTGCCTTTTTCTCCCTCACACTACAAACAGATTCTCCGCCGCGTCCAGCAGCTTCTTACGTTCTTCCGGCGTTTCCGGATTCTTTGCGGACAGCAGCACCTGCAGCGAAGTATGGGACGGCTGCAGCGACGTGCGGTTCATCCGCTTCATCAGCTTACCGATCTCCGATTTCACCGAATCCAGATGCCAGCCCAGGCGCAGGTATAAACTCAGTCTCTCCACGCCTGCGGCGCATTTGATAATGTTCCGCACATTTTCATCGTCGATCATATCATCGTAACTGCCACGGAAAGCCATGATAAAATCGATGACCCGTTGCAGCGGCAGCGTGGGACTGTCGCTTTCCTCCGCGCTCTTCATCCCCATCACCGCCAGTTCCAGATAGGCCAGGGTGCGGCTGCCGATGATTTCGCGCAGCACCATGCCGTTGCCCAGCATGGCGTCAGCCACCGTGCGCAGGGAGTCAGGATTGTTTTTGTCAAACACGTAATTGTGCATAAAATCTTTATCGTCTTTGTAACAGCAGTCGATGCTCAGTTTTCGGCAAAAATCGGGATAATCGATTTCCCCGTCAATCATCACATCGTACCAGTCCCACAGGTAACTGAGTGTGGTAGACAGCCGTTCATAATAACGTCCCAGCCAGTAGAGACGGTTCAATTTGCTTACTGACAAACTATCCATGTGTCCTTGAAGCCTCCTCCCTGCGAAGAATTCACCACGAAGCTGTCCGGGTTCCGGGAGAACCGGGTCAGTCCGCTGGGCCATACCTGCACATTCTCACCGCTGAGGACGAACGCGCGCAGGTCCGCCTTGCGTTCCACCGTTTCGCCATTGTCCAGAATGGGCAGATCCTTAAAATCAATCACTTCCTGGGCGATAAAACGCCGCGGCGCGTTGAGAATCGTGTTCTTCAGGTCTTCCCGCTGTTCCTGTGTCAGGTTTTCGCCGAACACGACGCCGTAACCGCCCGCTTCCGCCACGTCTTTAATGACCAGGCGGTGGATATTGTCCAGGGTGTACTTGCGGTCTTCCTCATAATAGGGCAGATAGGTGGGCGCGTTCTTCAGGATTGCATCCTCACCCAGATAATACTTAACCATCTTCGGCACGAAATAGTAGATGCCCTTATCATCCGCCACGCCGTTGCCGGGCGCGTTCATCACCGCCACGTTGCCTGCCCGGTACGCATCCATCAGGTTGGGGATGCCAATCAGGGAAGACGGTTCGAAGCAGAGGGGATCCATGTATTCATCGCTGACCCGGCGGTATACCGCGCCTACCTTCACCGGATCCCGGCTGGTGCGGTAATACAGGGTCTGGTTTTCCACAAACAGATCGTTGCTTTCCGCCAGCACCGCCCCTGCCTGTTCCGCCAGGTAGGAGTGTTCAAAGTATGCCGCATTGTAACGGCCCGGTGTAAAGATTACGTTGATACCGCCCGTGTTCACGTAATCCATGGTTCGTTTCAGCAGGGCGCCGTAATTCCGGTTGTCCCGGACACGGTACCGCTTAAAGGTTTCCGGACTGCAACGGCGGCACAGGGTGCGGGCGATCAGCGGATAGGACGCGCCGGAGGGGATCCGCAGGTTGTCCTCCAAAATATACCACTCATTGTCCTTGCCTTCCACAAGGTCAATACCGGAAATGTGGCTGTACACATCTTTGGAAGGCGTGATACCCTCGCATTGGGCCAGATACCCGGGGGAACGGTATACAAACTCTTCCGGCACCACCCCGTCACGCACGATCTTTTTGTCGTGGTAGATGTCGTAGATGAATTTGTTCAGCGCTGTCACGCGCTGGATCAGGCCTTTTTCCAGCACCTCGTAATCTTTTTCCGGAATCTGCCGGGGGACCGGGTCAAAGGGGAACAGCCGTTCATTAAAGGTTCCGTCCTTGTAGATTCCGAATTTTACTCCGTACCGGGCCAGCTGTTCATTGATTTCTTTTGTGTGTGCCAACAGTGTTTTCATAAACAACCCCCCAAATAAAAAGCATGACAAAGAAAATCTCTCTGACTTCATTGTCATGCCTTGGATAACGACCGGATATACTGCCGAAATGTTGAATTTTTACTGAATGCAATGACGTCATCGATGCAAATCATATTCCTACTATAAATTATCGCAAGAGAACGTCAAAAAAGCAAGAGGAAAGCAACAGATTCGAAAATTTTTTTACTTATAATTTATCACATACAGGCCGATTAAACAGATTACCACACCCGCAACCTTGTTCCAGGCCAGAGGTTCCCGGTACAGCACGTACCCGACTGCCATCAGAAAGCCTGCCAGGATAGCGCTCTGCACAATGAAAGCCGTGCTCACAGGCCAGCCTGCTTTGTAGGCATAGATCCAGCCCGCTTCCAGCCCCAGGATTACCAGGCCCAGCACAAAAGGCGCCCAGTTCAGCCTGCCATACTCCTGTAAAAGGTTCGCGCCGTTTCCCGTTACCAAAAATAAAAGACCGGAGGCAACTGCCCCCACCAGATAGGTCACGGTCAGGGACGCAAAGGCG
>JAFSOW010000101.1 GCA_017443165.1 Acidaminococcaceae bacterium
CAGGTTGACGGTTCGCTGAACAAAGACACTCTGGACATGAAGCTGCATTCGAACCCGCATCTGTCGAAGAACGCTATTGTCCGGATGCTGACCCTGCAGCGCGCTTCTGCCGGCAGTGATGACATAACGAATGAAGACATGACGAATCTTTTGATTGCGGGGCTGGAGACCGGTTTGCTTGGTGATGTGGAACATTCGATCAGAAAAGCCCTGGGCATCGATGAATTCCGTGTTTATGTCGGGAAGTTGGATAATGGCGTGGATTTTGATAACCGCATTGTCCGCGAATTGACACAGGAAGAAAAAGAGCAGTATAATTTCCTGATTGCAAAAAATCTGACAGACCGCTGGAAAATCGGCTATACCAGCAGTTTTGACGGAAGATATGAGAATGTCTATACGCAGTATCAACTGACGGAACATATGAACATTACGCTTTCCCAGAATGAAGAACATGAAAGGCGCTACAGCGTGGAATACCGTATAACGTTCTGAGGAAGTACTGGCTGATCCGCCGGCAGGGCTGCAAACAAACGTAATCAGTTACTTTCCTGAATCAGAGAGGAACTACTATGTTACAGAAGTATCTGGAAGAATTAAAAAAAGTAAATCTTCTTTCCCCGGAGGAAGAAAAAGAACTCTGGATCCGGGAAGCGGAAGGAGACGAGGCTGCCCACCGGAATCTGGTCAGTTCCTACCAGCCGCTGGTTTTTAAAACGGCCGTCCGGTTCCATATGCCGGAAGAGATAACGATGGAACTGATCCAGGAGGGTACGGTGGGCCTTCTGGAAGCCGCGGAGAACTATGACCATACAAAGGGCGTGGCATTCAGTCTGTATGCGGTGCATCGCATCCGGGGCAGGATGTGTGATTTCCTGGACCGGGAATTTTCCCGCGAAGAACTGTCTCTGGACAGGGAAATGGCAGAAGGCTGGCGCCTGACGGAGGTATTGTCCGTTTCCCAGCCTCTTCCGGAAGAAGTAGCGGAACGCCGTGCGGTCTCCGACCGGGTGTCCCGGGCGGTGGAACGGCTGCCGCAGAAGGAAAGACAGGTCCTGCAGGGGATTTTTCTGGAGAACAGGACACCGTCCGATCTGGCTGCAGATATCCATGTAACGCCGAATCATGTATACCGTCTGGAAAAGCAGGGGGTCCGCAGGATACGGGGGATGCTGTCCCGTTTTATGAGTGAGTTCAGGAAATGAAGCGGGAAAAAGTACTTGTCAGGCATAACCACAAAGAAAATCAGTACAATTAGGGTAAAAAACACAGAGAAAGACAGAAAATCTGAAATAAATGGCTGTTTTTACGTTTTTTTTGCAAGTTAATTTGCCAAGTTAATTCAGATTATATATAATCATATGTAAGTTTGGGGGTGTAACCTTATGACTCAGAGCCGGTCTGTGTGCAGCCGGATCCGGAACGCGAAGGCCAGCCTGGAGAATGCGGAGCGCAGTTTCCGCAGCCATCAGGAGGTCCGCGGTGAACTGGATCTGATGCTGGCAGAAGCAGAACTGGATAATCTGCGGCAGAAACGTCCGGGTATTTCCTGGACCCGCCATACGCTGGCGGCGTGTTTTGCCGTTTTGGTGCTGGCCTCAGGATGCCTGGGCTGGTGGTGGGCCTCTGCGTACGGAGGGAACACAACAAACGCCGCCGGTTTGCAGGGTACGCCGGTGACTGCGGAACTTAAGGAACCGGCAGACGCGGATAAACAAATGCCTGCTGTGCGTCCAAACGGCGTAACGTCAGCGGCTGTGCCTGAAAAGAAATCCGGCGTAAAGAAAAAACCGGATGCTCCGGTACAGGTTGCCACGCCGAAACTGCAGCAACCCGTTAACAGGGACGGGGGAGTCCGTCTGTCTGCCGGCCAGATGCGTCAGCTGATCCGTTCCGGGAAACAGGAGCTGGAGAATATGCGATAACCTGTTTTAAAAAAGGTTTGTCAGAAAATCACCGTCAGGTGTATAATATAAAATTAAGTTATCAATATGTTACTTGGCTAAAAATCCAACGTTACAGGGAGGTTAATTGATATTATGAAACATGCTTTGAAAAAGCAGCTAACAGTTGGTTTGATGGCAACACTGCTGGTTGCCAGTCCTGTGTTTGCGGAAACGACAACGACCGTGTCGGATTCGATTCGGCTCAAAAAGAAACCTGCCACAACAACCAGCGAGCAGAAAACTGCGCCTGTGCCGGGGAGCGGGACTGCAGGGCCGGCAGCCGTCAGGACGAACCCGCTAAATCTCCCTCCCGCCAGCAGACCGGTTCCGGGGCAGAATATCGGAGCACAGGAAGAAGCAGCGGGTGAACTGGCTCCTTATCTCAATAAGACACTGACAAAGGTCAGCGTTGAAGGAAATGAGACCGTTCCGGCAGAGGATATCCTGAAAGTAACATATAGCAAACCGGGCCTGCCGCTGACAGAAGAGGATATTTCCAGAGACATGCAGGCTATTTACGGCATGGGTTGGTTTTATGATATCCGGCCGTCGTTCCAGACTGTGCCGGAAGGGGTACAGGTAACCTATCACCTGCAGGAAAACCCCAAATTTGACCATCTGGAAGTAACGGGGAATACCAAGCTCTCAACAGAAAAGATTCGCCAGATTGTGAGCCTTCCGAAAGGCAAAATCGTCAACATCCGGGAATCTAACAAAAAACTGGGATTTGTGGAGGAACAGTACAGAAGAGACGGTTACATCCTTGCCCGTATTACAGATGTGGGGTTCGCGCCGGGCGGGGTTCTGGCCATAAAGATTAATGAAGGCATTGTGGAAGATTTTAAAGTGAAAGGCAATGTCAAGACAAAAGACAAGGTGATTTTGCGGGAAATCCGCCTGAAAAAGGGTGAACCTTTCAATTCAACATTAGCCCGCCGTTCCCTGAACCGCATCCAGAATCTGGGATTCTTTGAAGATGTCAATATGAAACTGAATCCCGGCCGCCAGCCTAACGCGGTGGAGATGGAAATTGATGTTGTCGAGATGAATACAGGCACGTTCGGTATCGGCGCAGGTTACAGCGATGCGGATGGCTTTGTCGGCATGGTTTCCGTCGGCGATAAGAATTTCCGGGGAACCGGTGACAGCATCCTGTTCCGCTGGGAATTTGGCGGTGAAGATAATAAGAACTATGAGATTACGTACCGCAAACCTTGGCTGGATAAAAAGGAGACCTCACTGAATCTCTCCCTTTATGATTTAACCAATGAATATGCGGATTATGACCGTAAAGGTCATGAGATTGCCCGGTATGATAAAAAACGCGTGGGCCAGGAACTGACGTTTGGACGTCCCCAGGGAGAATTTGTACGGCATTCCATTACCCTGAAGCACCGTGAAGATAAGTATAAAAAGCCTATCAAAGGGTACGGTAAGCAGTATTATGAAGATCCGTGGGGTTATGACTATTATGAAGAAAACTTTTATCCACATACGCATAAACATAAAGACGCCCGCCAGCGCCGGGATGAGAACTTCGGTACCACAAGCAGTATAACCTATACCCGCGTGTATGATTCCCGCGATAACGTGTATGATCCCCATTCCGGGAAGCGTAATTCGTATTCGTTTGAATGGGCCGGTCTGGGCGGTGACTTCAAGTTTGAAAAAATCAGCGTGAACTACCGTTACTACCTGCCGCTGCGGAGAGACCGGGTGTTGGCCTTTGATCTGGCTGCCGGCTATGCCTGGGGCGATCTGCCTCTGTCCCAGCGTTTCTCGGTAGGCGGCGCGGACACGCTGCGTGGTTACAAGGATGACCAGTTCCGGGGCAACAGTATGCTGCGCGGTACTGCTGAATACCGGTTCCCCATCCGGAAAAAAGTACAGGGCGTAGTATTCTATGATATCGGTTATGCCTGGGATAAACGGGATCAGAGTGATTTCGACCTGAGCCTGATGGAATACGGCTATGGTATCGGTTTGCGGATTAATTCGCCGTTAGGACCGATCAAGCTGGACTGGGGCAAAGGAAAGCAGCGTAACCGCTTCCACTTCAGCTTTGGCGGACAGTTCTGATTATTATGTTTAAAGCAGCAAGTTTGTTTCTGGCCTGCCTGCTGTGGACAGGAAGCGTCCTGGCGGCGCCGGTAACAATGGTGAATGTGACCATCCGTGACGAGGCAGGGAAAACCAGCCCCGTGCTGCTCCGTAAGATGGAAGACAGCATGCAGGTGGTGGCTGCCCAGCTGTTTAACGGCAGGGACTCGGAGTTTATAGCGGCTGACAGACAGGGTTATGAGCGTCTGCTGTCGGAAATTTCCGACCGTGTGATTACCGGGTACCAGACGAACCGGGTCGTTCTTGCCACGGAACACGGGCGGGACGGAACGGCGGTCAACCTGGCCTTTGCGGTCGCTCCCTGGGCGCAGACTGTGCAACAGGTGGACGTGGATATACAGTTCTCCGGTGTCAGTCCGTTTGCTGCCGCCGCATTGGAGGAAAAAATACCGGCCTTGCGGGAAGAACTTCAGAAGACCTTGCAGGGCGCCTCGCTGGACGCTGCCGATTGGGCAGGGGGCATTTTACGGGGTCAGGTAAAAAGCTGTGTGGAGTCGGTTTTGCCGGATTTCAGGGCAGCGGTGGATTTGACGACCCGGGAAGACAATGCGGCAGTACAGGTGGTTATTTACCCGGTAGGGGAGCTGGTGCGTACCGTACAGTTCAGCATGGTTTCCCGCTCCATACCGAACATATTGCTGATGAAACTGAAGTATAAATACGCGGATAAGGCAAAATCCCTGCAGGGGCTGCCGGTTTCTTACATTGAAACAGAGTATGGGATGCTGGCTGACAGATTGCAGCAGGAATTATCCCGGGAGCCTCAGGTCAGGCGGCACCACCTGAAGCCGCGGATTGAAATCCGGCCAGGGGCGGAAACACAGCTGGATATTTTCCTGGAATCCGATGAGTACAAGATTTGGTTTGAAGGCTACGGTGATATCGGGAGAAAAGACCACAACCTTTCCGGCCGTGCCCATATCGGCAAGTTTATTTCCCGCAGGGATGAGATTTTTGGCGAAGCGGGAGTGGATTTGAAAGATGTAAGATGGGATTTCAGTGCCGGCTATGCATATCACTGGGGCAAAGCCACCCTGTCTTATATGCGTCGTGTTCCGGCGGATGCGAATGTATACAGGCTGGAATATGATTTTACGCCGAAATGGCGTTTCCGCTATGAGCACTTCGGGGATAAAAAGGAAAATGAGTACGCGATCCGGTACCGTATCCATGAATTCCTGAGCGGGGAGTATGTGTACTCGACAGACAAGTCCTATTTCCGGATAGTGGGCAATCTGTAAAAAAATCTTGAAATATCAGGCGTAATGTTGAAAGTACCGGCATCGGCTGGTATAATATATACGTATAATTATTTTTTAAGAAAGCAGGTAATTTCTATTATGATGGAAAAATTGCGAAACCCTAAAAATGTTAAGACCATTTCTCTGATTGTTGCGGCGATTTTTGTTATCGGCTGTTTCACACTGGCCATGAGCGCCGGCGGATTTGGCAACAGTGTTGCTTCTGCCGCCTCGAGCGAATCTGCTATCGGTGTAGTTGATTACCAGGTGCTCGTTTCCCAGTCTCCCCAGCTGGAGCAGGTCCGTTCTGATATGCAGAAAGCGATTGCCGAGACCCGCAGGGAGTTTGACAATAACAGCAAGAACATGAACGATGATGAGAAAGAACGGTATTATAAACAGATGCAGGAGCGTCTGGCTACCAAGGAAAAAGATTTAATGGATCCGCTGCTGAACGGGATCAACGATACCATTAAGAAAATCGCGGAAAAGAAGGGCTTGAAAGTTGTAGTTGATAAATCCACCGTAATCTACGGCGGAACGGATATCACCGATGAAGTGGCCAAAGCACTGCAGAATCCGAAGAAATGATAATGCATGAAATGAGGCTCTGCGGGAGCCTCATTTTCCATTGTAGAAGGAGGAAACATGATGCGCTGGCTTTTGATTGTTTTCACGGGCCTTGCGCTGATGCTTTCTGCCTGTAGTAAAACCGGAAGCGGTGAAAAGATAGCGGTTGTGCATTGGGAAAAAGTCCTGCAGGAACATCCGCAGCATGCCCGCCTGCAAAAGCTGAAAGATGAATATAATCTGCTTTTGGATAAGCGCAGGGAACAGGAAATCATTGGGAAAACCCAGATGAGCAGTTTGGCAAAACTGTATCAGTTGAAGCGGAACAGTAAACAGAACTTTCTGTCTGCTGATTTTTTCGCCCGCATGACAGAAAAACAGGCGGCGGAACAGGAAAAGCTGAAGCAGCTGAGCGAACAGTTTGCGGACCAGGTAGATAAAGAACTGGCCGAGGAAGAAAAGAAACTGGAAGAACACTACAAGCTGCGTTTGTTCAATTTGCGTCTTAAGCTGGACACGGTTCGTATGGTTCCGGAACA
>JAFSOW010000102.1 GCA_017443165.1 Acidaminococcaceae bacterium
AGGAGACAGAAGATGGATCTTATCATAATACAAAAGGCTTTGTTTGGAAATGCCAAACATGGAAGCCAGTTCTCCCGCAGTAAAACAGTTATCGTACCGATTTTTTGAAATATTATTCATACTAATTCCTTTTTAACTTGACCATACAATAACTATATGGTTTATTATTACTGTAATCGATTTATTATAACATAGTTTTTAAATTTGGCAAAAATGATATAAATAATATAGCTCATAAAAGATTAATAATTCGGCTAAGATGGAGAAAAAATGAAGGCGGACCCGGCAATCCGGAATTTAATATTAAGCCTTACAGGAACCTGCAATTATGTCTGCGCATACTGTTACGCAGCATATCATCCGGAAGAACGGATGCCGGTGCATATGGCTTTAAAAGCTGTAGATATGGCAGGGAAAAGCGGGCAGCCGTTTATCCTGCAATTTACCGGGGGAGAACCCCTGCTTGCGTTTTCCACAATCCGGGCGGTGACAGAGCATGTGGAAGCAAACGGATATCCTGCGATCATTCAGCTTCAGACTAATGCTTCTTTAATGACGGAAGAGATTGCGGAGTATCTGAAACAGCATAAAATCGCTGTCGGTGTCAGTCTGGACGGCCGTCCGCCGGTCAATGATTCCCTGCGAAAAATGAAAAACGGGAACAGTGCTTCTGAAGCTACGATTAGGGGGATTCGCCTGCTGGCTGCCAAAAAGATTCCCGTCGGACTGACCTGTGTTGTAACGGACTCGAATGTAAAAACTCTTCCCGGTATTGTGCAGATGGCATATTATCTCGGAAACGTAAGACAGATCGGTTTTGATTTACTGCGTTGCCAGGGGAGAGGAACCACACTTCATCCTGCTGAGCCGCAGGACGTCGCGATGGCTGTGGAACAGTGTTACGTTTTGGCGAAACAACTGGAAAAAGCAACGGGTATCCATATCCGGTTTTCCCAGCTTGAAAAGATCCGGAAAATTGTTTCAGGAAAAGCCTGCTCTTTTGGCCAGTGTTATGCCATGCGCGGAGAAGAGGCCTACATTACTTCTGACGGAAAGATTTATGCATGTTCTTCCCTGGTTGGCGATCCTGCGTTTTTGCTGGGGAACGTGTGGGATGGCATGGATCCCGAAAAAACAAAACAGGTAGGAAGATTTATTGCCGGGGCTATGCATGACTGTAAAGTGTGTCCTCGCCTTTCAGTTTGCGGGGGAGGCTGCTTTACCCGCTGGCAGGGGCGGGACGGCAAAGCGGAAGAGGAATGCGCCATGCAGCAGACTTTTGCAAAATTTATCTGAATCAGGATGCCTGATGATGTAAACGGCAGTAAATTTTGCTGTGAACGGCCCATGGGGCGAAATTGCATAATAATTAATATAGATAGGTTTTAACGAGGAGGTTCCCTGTGATTAAGAACAGGCGCATTGCGTTGCTGGGACTTGTCATTCTGCTTTTGTGCGTGACAACTTTGTCCCTGACCTTTGGGCAGATACCGGTGCCGGTGAAAAATACGCTGGCTGTTGTCTGCCATCAGACAGGACTGCCATTTTTCGCGGAAAGCGATTTTACACAGGAACAGCTTGCTGTTATCTGGTTTATACGAATGCCCCGGATGCTGGTTGGTGTGTTGGTTGGCGGAGCATTAGGGATGTGCGGCGCTGTCATGCAGGGAATCTTCAGCAATCCGCTGGCAGACCCCGGTATCATCGGTATTTCCGCAGGCGCTGCAACGGGAGCCGTGCTGGCCATTGCCACAGGTTTTGCCACGCAAAGTATGTTCACCATGCCGGCATTTGCTTTCTGCGGGAGTATCTGTGCGGTTGCGCTGACAGTCTTTCTGGCTGCCCGGAACGGGAAAATCCCGGTAATGACGTTGCTTCTGGCAGGGGTGGCGGTAGGTATGCTGCTGGGAGCTCTTACGTCAGGCATCCTTACTTTTATGAACGAACAGAAATTACAGCAGTATCTGTTCTGGATGGTAGGCGGTCTGGATTACCGGCGCTGGGAACATGTTTATCTGGCTATCGGGCCGATTGTATTTGGTATCGTGATCATGTTGCTGCTTGCCAGGCACCTTAATATCCTGGTACTGGGTGAAACCGAAGCCAGAGCGGTAGGCATGCCGGTTATGTATTTCCGTATGGGGCTGCTGCTGGTGTCTGCCATGACTACGGCGACTTCGGTATGCGTAAGCGGCAACATCGGTTTCGTGGGGCTGGTGATTCCCCACATGATGCGGATGCTGCTTGGGCCGGACCATCGGGTGCTGCTTCCGGCCAGCGCATTAGGCGGGGCTTTGTTCCTGGTGGTTTGCGATTCACTGGGGCGCGTGGTTCTGGCGCCGGCGGAAGTACGTGTGGGCATCATGACCGCATTGTTGGGTACCCCATATTTTTTATATCTGCTGCGTAAGATGCAGAAAGAAAAAATGTAATTTGGGAGTAAAAAATGAGCAAGATTATCTTCATGACAAATGTGATCCGCCGTTTCGGCATCATGCAGCAGATGCTTGACAGACTGCAGAATAATGGAGATATGCAGGGAGATTATTCCTGTTGGTGGATCACAGATGATACGGAGTGGAACCCGGAGGCAGAAAAGAGACTGCAAGGCACGAAATTTCTGTTTATGAAATGGATGGGTACCGGACTGACCACCACGTTCCTGAAACGGGTGCACGCGTATGTGCAACAGCATAATATACCTTATTATATTGATGCGTCCGGCGGTGACGATGATATTCTGATTGAGGGCATTACGCCGGAACAGGAGAATAGTATCCGCCTGTATTCCGTGTATGGCGGTGAAGCTAATTTGTATCATCTCTGGCAGTATCTGGAAGGACTGGTTGCGGGAGATACTTCTGCCATAATCAAACCGGATCCCATCCATTGGACGGGAATCTTTCACCCCCGGGCAAAAAAGGTATATACAGATCTGGCGGAGTATGAAAAAGATTTCTGCAAACCCGGGCGGCTCACCGCAGGCATCCTGTTCTACCGGGACGAATGGGTGTGGGGCGATCTGGAATATCAGACCCGGATGATTGAAGAAGCGGAACACCAGGGGCTTAATGTTATCTGCGCTTTCAGCAACGGTATGCCTTATAAAGAAATGGGAATGCCCACGCTGGATGAAGTATTCAGCCGCTTTTTCTTTAAAAACGGAATTCCCGTAACAGATGTTTTTATCAACACAACCAAGTTTTCCCTGACGGCCAGCAGCGCCCTTGAACTGGATTTCCTGAAACGGTGGGATGTACCGGTGCTGGCTGCCTATACGCTTCTTACGGAATATGAGGAGTGGAAGGATACCCCGGAAGGAATGAATGCCATGGAGGTTTCCATATCCATCTCCCTGCCGGAATTTGACGGCGTGATCCACGGCGTGCCGGTTGCAACCAAAAAAGAATTGGATAACGGCGATATCCGGTATGTCCCGATTGCGGAACGTATCGCCCATATGATCAGCAAGGCCAGAAAATGGGCGGCGTTGCGCCATAAGGCAAATGCCGGCAAAAAAGTGGCGATTATTTTCCATAATTATCCGCCGAAGAATTCCAATATCGGCAGCGGGCTGGGATTAGACACGATAGAAAGCGTACGGCTTTTACTGGCCAATATGAAAGAACGCGGGTATAAAGTTGATTTTATTCCGCAGGACACCAAAGAGTTTATTAAAATTCTCACCAGCCACGCAACCAATGACCGTTCCATGCTTTCCGCAAAACAACTGGAGGATGCCAATAAAATCTCCGGCGAAGAATATGGCGTGTTTTACAGCCAATTTGAAGAGAAAGTGCAGAATCAGCTTGTCAAAGACTGGGGAGATGCTCCGGGCAGCGTTATGGAATACAATGGAAAGCTGATGGTGCCGGGAACCATGGACGGAAATATCTTCATTACGGTACAGCCGCCCAGAGGATTTGGCGAAGACCCTGCCAAGATTTATCATTCACCGTACTGTGCGCCGACGCATCATTACCTTGCTTTTTATCAGTGGATACGTGATATCTGGAAAGCGGATGCAGTGGCCCATATCGGGACTCACGGCTCCCTGGAATGGCTGCCGGGAAAGAATGCAGGACTGAGCGCAGGTTGTTATCCTGATTTGTCATTACGGGACCTGCCCAACATGTATATTTACAATATGACCATTACCGGCGAGGGAATTCAGGCCAAACGGCGCGGGGCTGCCGTTCTGGATGAACACCTGCCGGCGCCCCAGTCCCAGGCCGGCACCTATGATGAACTGGAAGAGCTGGAAAAAGCAATGGAAGAATATGTTCATTTCCAGCGGACCGCACCGGAAAATCTGCCCCGTCTGGAAGAACTGGTGCTGGCGAAGGTTAAAGAAGCAAATCTGTACGGCGAAGTCCAACGGGAAGAGGGACAGCCTTTTGAAGAATATCTGGGAAATCTTCATAATTATATTACCGATTTAAAGAATATGGAGGTCCATACAGGCCTTCATGTTTTGGGTGAGCCGCCAAAGGACGATGGGCTGACGGAATACCTCTGGCTGCTGACCAGACTGGACAACGGTAATGTGCCGAGTCTGAACCAGACGCTGGCATCCCGGTACGGGTATGATTATTATTATCTGCTGGAACACAGTTCTGAGATGTATGAACCGTTGCAGATTACGTTTAATATGCTGATCGACCGTATCGGTGAACAGTGCAGGGACGTGATCCGCATTTTGCAGAACCATGATTTTTCCGATGCCGGCATTCAGGCAGTCATGCAGCAGGACTGGGTAAAAGAAGCGGCCTCAAAACCGCCGGTAAAAGTGCTTGCAGGAGCTTCCCGTACAGCTGCGGATCAGAATATACAGGAAACGCCGAAATCGTTTGATGAAAAATTGCGTACAGTCTGCGAATATATCTGTCATACTGTGTATCCTAACCTGATGCTGACTTCACAGGAACAGGTTACCATGCTGCGGGGCTTCGAAGGGGAATATATAGAACCGGGTCCTAGTGGGGCTCCCAGCAGCGGCGGGGCAGATTTGCTGCCGACCGGGCGGAATTTTTACGGCGTGGATCCCCGGACATTGCCTACCGCGGCAGCCTGGGAAATCGGCAAAAGCCTCGGCGATCAGGTAATCAGCCGGTTTATTGAAGAAGAAGGTCATTACCCGGAGAACATCGGTATTGTTTTATGGGCCGGGGCGAACATGCGCAGCCACGGCCAGTGCCTTGCGGAGTTCCTGTACCTGATGGGTATGAAGCCGGTCTGGCAGCCGGGCAGCCTCCGGGTCATCGGCCTCGAAGTGATGCCGCTTAACGAACTGAGGCGGCCCCGTATTGATGTGACAGCCCGGATCAGCGGCCTCTTCCGGGACAGCATGCCGGACGCGGCGGAGATGTTGGACAAAGCAGTGCTGAAGGTTGCCGCATTGGCAGAAGATCCGGAACAGAATTATGTACGCAAGCATGTTCTGGAAGACAGCACGGAGTTAGAAAAAGAAGAGGGCATGGCTAAAGAAGAAGCCTGGCGTACCGCAGCTTTCCGTATCTTTGGCGATGAACGGGGAGTATACGGTGCCGGAGTGGCAGCGCTGTTGGAGGCAAAGAACTGGGAAACGATTGACGATATCGCCGATGTGTATGTCCGGTGGGGCGCCCATGCCTACGGCGGTAAAACCAGGGGAAAATATCTTCCCAAACAGTTCCGGAAACGGATGGGGGTACTGGATATCACCATTAAGAACGAAGACAACCATGAGGTCAATATGCTCAGCAGCGATGACTACAACGCCTATCATGGCGGAATGATCGCGGCTGTCCGCAGTATCAGGGGCAGCGCCCCCAAATCTTATTGCGGGGACAGCACGGACCGGAGCCGTGTTACCATGCACAGTTTGCAGGAAGAAACGAAACGCCTGTTCCGCAGCGAGTCCATCAATCCGAAATTCATCGAAGGGATGATGAAACACGGATATAAAGGCGCCGCGGATATGAGCAACATGGTGGCCAACAGCTACCAGTGGGACGCCACCAGTAAAGTAATGGAAGACTGGATGTATGAAAAATACGCGGAAAAATACGTGTTGGATTCCAAAGTGCAGGAATGGATGCGGGATGTGAATCCCTGGGCCCTGAAACGGACGACGGAAGTTTTACTGGAAGCTTCCCAGCGGGAACTGTGGCACGCAAAAGAAGAAACACTTCAGGCATTGCAACGGCTGTGTCTGGATGTGGACGGTGAGTTGGAAGAACAGGCGGATGAAGCATGAGCAAGGATACGGTAACAGAAAAATTATACACATTGTCTACCGGCGATGAAGTGTATCGCTATGAAAAAAGCATTGTTATTTTTTTCAAAGGAAAACGTAAGGTTCTCAGCACTTCGGTATTTAACGGAGGATATCACGAGAATTATAACGCAGTGTTTAATCATGATGCCAAACAGGGAGCAGGCATGCCCTGTGAAATGCTGGCGCCCACTTACACCGAACACATGCAGATCCTGTCCGGTCGGCTGGGTTTGAATCCGGAAACCGTAACAGGCATGGGAACGGCAGCGGATATGGAAAACGCAGCCATAGAGACCCTGTCCTACCAGGATCTGACAGTAACGGCGATTGTTACAGGAGGTATTGAGACAAACGGAGGCCGGGTGGGAGATCCTGCCGATTTTTTTAGGCCGCTGGAGAAACCGGATAAACCCGGGACTATCAATATAATGCTTGTGTTGGATACGGATCTTCCCCCCGGAACCCTGACCAGGGCCCTGGTGACCTGTACGGAAGCGAAAACGGCGGCAATCCAGGAACTGTTGGAAGGAAGCAAATATTCCAACGGGATCGCGACCGGGTCGGGAACCGATACCACTATTGTTGTGGCCAACAGCGAATCGCCCCTGTATCTGGAAGGGGCCGGCAAACATTCCAAACTGGGCGAGCTGATTGGCCGGGTGGTTAAAGAAGCGGTCAAAAAGGCATTGGACAAACAGACGGGACTGAATCCGAAATCTCAGCACAATGCGCTGCGGCGTCTGCAACGTTTCGGCGTGAACAAGACTACGTTATGGAAAAAGTATCTGGCTGCAGGAAAAAAGGGAGAGACTCTGCTGAAACCCGAGTTTCTGGCGAAAGCGGAAGCGCTGGCAAAAGCCGCCGGAAAGACGCTGGGGGAGGCCGTCTCCATCACCGAGGGCTGGCAGGATACATCCGCCAGATACGGCCGCGCGGGGACTTAT
>JAFSOW010000103.1 GCA_017443165.1 Acidaminococcaceae bacterium
AACTTCCCCACATTACGTTTTCCTGTCTGGCAGGAATGACAGTATTTTATGTGGCAGGATAAAATAAAGTAAGTTAATCATAATTATATAAAGATTGTAATATGAGGTGATACAGTGGACGAAACAACAAAGAATCCCGGACAGGAAAAAATAAATGAAAACCCGGAAGTTATGGTGAATGACGACGGCTACATTGCTTCCGGAGGCAAGATTGAGGAAGTTGATCTTACTAATAAGATGAAAGATTCTTATATCAATTACGCCATGAGCGTTATCGTGCAACGCGCACTGCCGGATGTAAGGGACGGCCTGAAGCCGGTTCACCGGCGTATTCTGTATGCCATGCAGGAAGCAGGGATGACCTCCAACCGTCCTTATAAAAAATCGGCGCGTATCGTCGGTGAAGTATTAGGTAAATACCATCCCCATGGCGATTCTTCCGTTTACGATGCCACAGTGCGCCTGGCCCAGGATTTCAATACCCGTTACCTGCTTGTAGACGGCCACGGCAACTTCGGCAGTGTGGACGGTGACAGCCCGGCGGCCATGCGTTATACGGAAGTCCGTATGACAAAAGTGGCAGAAGCCATGCTGGAAGATATAGAAAAAGATACAGTTGAATTCGGGCCTAACTATGATGAATCCTTAAAAGAACCAACCGTGTTGCCGGCCAAGATACCGGCCCTGCTGGTGAACGGGTCTGCAGGTATTGCTGTCGGCATGGCTACCAATATCCCGCCCCATAACCTGCGGGAAGTTGTCAAAGGCATTGATATGCTGATCGACAACCCGGATATAACGGTAGATGAACTGATGAGCGCCATCAAGGGTCCCGACTTTCCTACGGGCGCTACGATTCTGGGTACGGAAGGCATCCGTCAGGCCTATGCTACCGGCAGAGGCATCATCAAAGTAAGAGCTAAGGCCGAAATCGAGCCTATGCCAAAAAATAAACACCGCATCGTAGTAACGGAAATTCCTTACCAGGTAAATAAAGCCAGGCTGTTGGAGAGTATTGCCAATCTGGTAAAAGACGGCGTCATTGAAGGGATTACCGACCTGCGGGACGAAGCGGACCGCCGCGGCATGCGTATTGTGGTGGAACTGCGGGCCGATGTGGTTCCCGACGTTATTCTCAATAAATTATATAAACATACACAGTTGCAGGATTCTTTCGGTGTGATCATGCTGGCACTGGTGGAAAACAAGCCGAAAGTTCTGAATCTGAAACAGATCCTGGAGTGCTATGTAAGCCATCAGAAAGATGTTGTGACCCGGCGTACCCGTTTCGAACTGGCCAAAGCGAAAGAACGGGCGCATATCCTGGAAGGCCTGAAAATCGCGTTGGATCATTTGGATGAAGTGATTCATACGATCCGCAACAGCGCCAACGCGGAAATCGCAAAGGCTTCCTTAATGGAAAAATTCTGCCTCTCCGACCGTCAGTCTCAGGCCATCCTGGATATGCGACTGCAGCGCCTGACCGGTCTGGAACGGAAAAAGATTGACGATGAATATATTGATGTATTGCAGACCATCGATTATCTGGAAAGCGTGCTGGCAGATGAGAAGAAGGTTCTGGATATCATTAAGAAAGACCTGAATGAAAAAGCAGATAAGTTTGGGGATAACCGCCGGACGGATATTGTGAACGATACCGGCGATATGGACGTGCTGGACCTGATTGCGGATGAAGAAATCGTGATTACTCTCAGCAACCAGGGTTATATCAAACGCCAGACGCCGGATAATTTCCGCAAACAGCAGCGGGGCGGTATCGGTAAAAAGGGCGGCAGCGGCAAGAAAGAAGACGATTTTACCCAGTATCTGTTCCTTGCCACTACCCACAATTATATTTTGTTCTTTACAAACAAGGGACAGGTTTATACGCTGCGGGGCTATCAGATTCCGGAAGCCGGCCGCACGGCAAAGGGATCTGCCATCATTAACCTGCTGCAGTTGAGCCCGGGCGAAAAGATTACCGCTGTAATCAATGTTTCCGAATTCGAGGAGAACAGATATCTGTTTATGGCTACCGACAAAGGCACGGTAAAGCGCTGCAAGCTGACGGACTTTTCCTTTGTGCGCCGCAGCGGCCTGAAAGCCATTGTGCTGAACGAGGACGAAGAACTGATCGGCGTCAGGATGACGGATGGCAACGCTTCTATTTTAATGGCCACCCGGGACGGCATGGCGATTCATTTCAGTGAGGAAGATGTCCGCTGCATGGGCCGGAGCGCCCACGGTGTACGGGGCATCAACCTGGGGCGCCACGATACGGTGGTGGCCATGGATTACGCATATGATCCGGAGAGCGAAGTACTCACAGTAACGGAAAACGGCCAGGGCAAACGGACAAAACTGTCCGAATACACAAAACAGACCCGGGGCGGTAAGGGTCGTATCAATTACAAACTCACTCCCAAAACCGGGGATGTTGTGGGTATGACGGTTGTAAATCCGAAAGACGAGCTGTATATTATTACCGCTGCGGGTATTGTAATCCGCATGGATGTGGATCAGCTGCGCAAGTTAGGCCGTAATACCCAGGGTGTGAATGTGATTACCCTGCGGGAAGGGGATAAGGTTACGTCAATCGCCGCTGTAGAATCGGAAGAAGGAATTGTGAAAGAATAAAGTTGAAACAATGATAGAATTCATTTTTAAATGATATAAAGCCGTGGCAGTTTTGGTTCTTTAAGATGCCACGGCTTTTTTAGGGAGTGGGAAAGATGGTATTTTTTAAAGAAGCAGACGTTGTCGTAATTGGCGGAGGCATCGTAGGTACAGCCATTTTGCGTGAATTGTCCAAATATGATCTGCGCTGCCTTCTGGTAGAGAAAGAGCCGGATGTGGCTGTGGGTACTACCAAGGCAAACAGCGCGATTTGTCATGCGGGTTTTGACGCGCCAACGGGAACCTGGAAGCAGAAGACGAACGTACGGGGCAACGCATTGTACCATCAGTTACAGGAAGAGCTGGGCCTGGATATTAAATGGACGGGCAGCCTTGTTGTTGCAACGAACGAGGAAGAAGTACAGCATCTGCAAGTTCTTCTGGAACGGGGCAGGGCTAACGGGGTTCCCGGCCTGGAAATCCTTTCCCGGGAGGAAGTGCTGGCAAAAGAGCCGAATCTTGTAACGGCAAAGGCGGCGTTATGGGCGCCTACGGCCGGTGTGATGTGGCCTTTTGGCTGCGCGGTGGCCTTTGCCCAGTGTGCAGTACAGAACGGAGCGCAGGTTATCTGTGACTGTGCGGTGACCGGCTTTGTGAAAGAAGACGGAGCTGTAACCTTGGTAAATACAACGAAAGGCGCAATCCGAACAAAAATTGTTATCAACGCGGCAGGCGTCTACGCGGAAGAGATTGCAAAACTGGCCGGGGATGATTCTTTTACCATTACACCCCGTAAGGGCGAGTATATTTTATTTGATAAAATGGCAGCTTCTTCGCTGGTATACGGCGCCATCTTCCCCTGTCCCAACGAGAAGAGCAAGGGCATTATGGTATGCACCACGACCCACGGAAATACGTTTATCGGTCCCAATGCCAATGAGCAGGCAAGCAAGGAAGATACTTCTGTGACGCCGGGAGGGATGGATGAAGTCATTGCCGGAGCCAGGAAGCTTATCCCGAATCTTCCTTTGGGAGCCTCGATTACGCAATTTGCCGGACTACGCGCGGTTTCAAGTACAGGAGATTTTATTCTGGGAGCTTCCGGAGTGCCCGGTTTCATTAATGCGGCCGGCATTCAAAGCCCGGGGCTGGCTGCGGCGCCTGCCATTGCGGAGGTAGTGGTGGAAGCTGTCGGCCGGGAAATGTATCTGCGTAAAAAAACCGGCTGGAACGGAAGATTGCCGAAGAAACCGGCGTTTAACCGTATGACGGCTTCTGAAAAACAGAGAATGATTGAAAAGAACAGGCTGTACGGCCGAGTGATATGCCGTTGTGAAACGGTAACGGAAGGCGAAATCGTCGATGCGATCCGCCAGCCTGTGGGAGCCCGTACGGTTGATGGTGTGAAGCGGCGCACCCGTGCGGGAATGGGCCGCTGCCAGGGTGGTTTCTGCGGTCCGCGGGTAACACAGATTCTGGCCCGGGAACTGGGAATTCCGGTGGAAAAGGTACTGAAAGAAAGACAGGGATCGGAACTGTTTTATAAAAAGTTCGAAGAATGAAAACGGTTGAAACTGCTTAACCAGAACATTGAAATAAAGTGGAAATCGATTTTGGTGTTGGAGTGAAGAAAATGGAACTTTACGATGTAATTATTATTGGCGGCGGTCCGGGAGGTCTTTCTGCCGCATATTCCGCTTACCGGAACGGGGCAAAAAAGATTCTGGTCATTGAACGTGACCGGGAGCTGGGCGGCATTTTGCAGCAGTGCATCCATAACGGGTTTGGCCTGCATCATTTTAAAGAGGAGCTGACAGGTCCCGGATACGCAGGCCGCTGTATCGCTTTGATTCAAGACAAACCTGAAATCCAGGCTTTGACAGATACAATGGTCCTGGCTGTTTCAAAAGACAAAAAGGTTACAGCAGTGAACCCGGAAAAAGGTTTGTTCACCGTAGAGGGTAAAACCGTTATACTGACCATGGGGTGCAGGGAACGCACCCGGGGAGCCATCCGTACGGCAGGGGAACGTCCGACCGGTGTGTTTACGGCAGGAGCGGCCCAACGCATGGTGAACATGGAGGGGTATCTGCCCGGTAAGAAAATCGTGATTTTAGGCAGCGGCGATATCGGCCTGATCATGGCCCGCCGCATGACCCTGGAAGGCGCCGAAGTGAAGGTGGTTGCGGAGATCCAGCCCTAGTCCGGCGGCCTGAAGCGGAATATCGTCCAGTGTCTGGATGATTTCGGCATCCCCC
>JAFSOW010000104.1 GCA_017443165.1 Acidaminococcaceae bacterium
CGTCGCCCTGGTGGCCGGGCTGGAAGGCTGGCTGGTACAGAAATGTAACTTGGTGGAGCGGCTGGTCCTCATCGCCGCGGCGCCTGCCATGCTGTACCCGGGAACTTTCACCGATTTCATCGGACTGGCCTGCCTCGTGGTGATCGGAGCGCTGCAGTTTATCAGAAGGAAGAAAAACTGAGTTTTAGTTGTATGGAATTGTGCGGAAGAAAAAGAGTTGAGTAAAACATCGGGTGCGTTTGCGTTATTCCATGAGATGAAATTCGCCGTTATGGCGAGACTGTCTGAGGGGCGTAGCCCCGAGTTTCGAAGCCATAGGCGAATGAATCCATGGACTAGCAAACGTACACGGTTTTACGAAATCTTTTACTGACGCATAATTTTATACAGATTAAAAAAAAGTAACTCTGTTATTTTTATGAAAAAAGCGATATAATAGTTCAAGTAGCATTACCTGAACATGTTAATTTTTTAAGGAGGAAAAGAACTATGAAAAAATCCTTGAAACGCATATTAAGCGCATCTTTGGCCACCATGTTAATGGTAGGGGCATTAACTGGCTGCGGCGGCGGAGAGAAAAAGGCGGAAGCTCCGAAAAAAGCTCCTGCGGCTGCGACGGAAAAGATTAAGATCAATTTCCCGACAGCTTCTGCTTCCGGCGCCCTGTATGCAGTAGGCGCTGCCATTACCAATAACTGGAACAAGACGGTTCCTTCCGTCAGCGCGGCGAGCCAGGCTTCTGCCGGCGGCATTGCCAACCTGAATATGGTTTCCGACGGGGAAGCCCAGGTTTCCATCGCCATCAGCAGCAACGCGTACCAGTGCATGAACGGCACCGACAGCTTTAAAGGCCATGCGTACAAAGACCTGAAAGCTATCGCCGGTCTGTACCTGAATCCCAACCAGGTTGTAGTAACCAACAAGTCCGGTATCACGAAACTGGAAGAAGTGAAGGGCAAACATTTTGCGGTAGCTTCTGCCGGTTCTTCCGTCTATAACGAATGCCAGACCCATTTCACCGCGGCCGGCATCAAATTCCCGGAAGAGATCAAAGCGGAATATATCGCGTTTGGCGGCGCGGCTGACATGCTGCAGAACGGCACCATCGACGGCGCATGGATCATGTCCGGCACCCCGGCTTCTGCTGTTTCCCAGGCTCTGAGCGCTAATTGCCGTCTGGTAAATATCAGCGACGACATTATTAAAAAGCTGCAGGAAAAATATCCCTGGTATGTTAAGTACACCATTCCCGCAGGCACCTATCCGAACCAGAAAGAAGCCATCAACACCTCCGCGATTAAGATGGTTATGTTCTGCCGTCACGACCTGAAGGAAGATACCGTTTACCAGCTGACCAAGACATTCTGGGAACACATCGACGAACTGGGTCAGTCCCAGAAGAACCTGAAAGGCCTGAAACCGGCTGAAGCAGTAAAAGATATCGCCAAGATCCCGCTGCATCCCGGCGCGGAAAAATATTACAAGGAAATCGGCGTGCTGAAATAAACGCGGAAACGCTGTGTAAAAATTTTGCTTGCCTGTTTCACGTGAAACAATTATACTAAAAGCACACAGAAGATTCTTCTGTGTGCTTTTAACTTTTTGATTCCATAACTTTATAAAATTTATTGTGGCGAAGGACTTGGGGGAGCGCCCTGGTCCTGTATGAAAATAAAATTATTTTCTGAAGCCGAAATGCGAGGGAGCCCGTGTGCCGGGCTGAGAGGATGCCAGAGATCATCGACCGCCGGTTTGTATGAATGAAGACCGTTCGTTGTATGTAGGGAAAGGTTGCCGAGGAATGGTAGCTGTGAAGCACCGGCCCGGAACAGCGGCAATCGTGTTCCTGATGCGCAGTTCCATTTCATGCATATCGTTCCTGAAACGCATTTTGGTTTTGGCATGTAAGGCGCGATATGCAATCGCGCTTTTATTATTTTTGGCATTTTTTGGAATTGCGAGGCGAGACTGCAGCATTCCATATGTCATAGCGAAAGAATGGAGGATTATAATGAAAAAGACAATTGCTTTTATCATGTTCCTGTGCCTTTGCGCAGGTTTGCTGGCCGGCTGCGGCGGTGAAACGAAAAAGAACGCCGGAAGCAATGAGATTAAAGAACTGAAGATTGCTGTTTCTCCTTACCAGGATGCGGAAACGGTAAAAACGGCTGTGGGTCCGTTAAGCACGATGCTGCAGGGAAAACTGAAGGAAAAAGGCTTTGCGGTGGGCAAGGTGTCCGTAAGCGTGGGCACATCCTACAGCGCGGTAGGGGAAGCTTTAAGCGCGGGCAGCGCGGATGCGGGTTTTGTTTCCGGCGCGACCTATGTGTTGTTTGACAAGGAAATCGATGTGCTGCTCACGGCGTTGCGGCAGGGAATCAGCAAGGATACGGCAGATGTAAAGATCTGGAACGAAGGGGAGCCGGAAAAGTTTAATGACAAGCTTGTCCAGCATTACCGCTCAGTCCTGGTGACAGGGCCTTCCGCCAAAGGAAAAGCCTTGCTGGAAAAGGTAAAGAAGGGGCAGAAGCCTTCCTGGGAGGAGCTGAACAGCATGACCTGGACAGTGATGAGCCCGGCCTCGGCTTCGGGTTATTTGTATCCTTCCCTGTTTTTGAAAAAGGAATACGGGAAAACGATTGCGGATCTGGCCCACGTGGTGCAGGCAGAGTCTTATACCACATCCATGGCGCGGCTGGCTTCCGGGCAAGCCGACATCGCGGTGGCTTTTTCCCACATTCGGATCCGCAATGAAAAGAACTGGCAGAATAAGCTGGGGGGCACGGATACGATCTGGAAACAGACGGGCATCATCGGCGTGACGGATAAGATTTATAACGATACGGTCTGTGTGAGCAAAACGTCCAAAACCATGCAGGACCAGAAGTTCCGCAAGGCTTTCGGCGAAGCGCTGATTGAGATCGGAAAGACCAAAGAAGGACTGGACGCGCTGAAGATTCTGGGTCACAAAGGCTATGACTGGGCCGATGCGAAAAATTATGACGATGAACGCCGGGTGCAGCGGGAACTGAAAGGGAAATAAGCAATAGTGGTGAGATGCCACTGCATCATGCGGTATGTTGGCGGTTGGTTTGCCGGGTAAAGCGGCAACGACGGTCAGGTGAATGGATGACTGGTACCTGAGATATTGCGTTAAGGTGGTTCGGTATGCTGGAGTTAAAAAACGTAACCCATCAATTTCATAAAGACGAGCCGGTTTTGCAGCAGGTTTCCCTGCAGATTGCAGAGGGGGAGTTTGTGGCCGTGATCGGGCGCAGCGGGGCAGGAAAGACAACCCTGCTGAAGCTGTTCAACGGTATGGTGACGCCGCAGCAGGGCACGGTCTGGATAGACGGGGAGTGCCTGTCAGGCTGCGGCGGTAAAAAGCTACGGCAGATACAGCAGAAGATTGCGGTGATTTATCAGGATTTCTGCCTGGTTCCCCAGTCGACGGCATTGGAAAACGTGTTGCACGGGGCGCTTTGCCGGAATCCGTTCTGGCGCGTCATGACGGGTTGTTTTCCGGAACAGGACCGGGAAAACGCGAAAGCGGCTCTGGCCAAAGTCGGACTGGCTGGGAAAGCGGATGCGCTGGTCTCTGCCTTAAGCGGCGGAGAGAAACAACGGGTGGCTATCGCCCGGGCGCTGCAGCAGCAGGCCCGCATCATTCTGGCTGACGAACCGGTGGCATCGCTGGATCCGGTGGCCGCGGAACAGGTTCTTTCATTATTAAAAACCCTGCAGCAGGAGAATAAGCTGACGGTAGTCATGAACAGCCACAATACAGCCCAGGCCGCGCAATATGCGGAGCGGATCGTCGGCCTGAAGCAGGGCTTTTTTGTAAA
>JAFSOW010000105.1 GCA_017443165.1 Acidaminococcaceae bacterium
CATAGGCAGCTGAACCGCCTGCAGCACCATGGCCAGCATGATGAGGCCCGCGCCGGGAACACCGGCGGTACCGATGGATGCCAGGGTACCGGTGAAGACGATCATGATCATATCGGAAGAAGTCAGATTCACGCCGAAGGCATTGGCCACAAACAGGGAGCATACGCCCATATACAGCGCCGTGCCGTCCATGTTGATGGTGCAGCCCAGCGGCAGTACGAAGGAAGTCACTTCACGGGACAGACCCAGTTTTTCCTGGCAGTTTTTCATGTTAACAGGCAGTGCTGCAGCAGAGGAACAGGTGGTAAAAGCCAGCATCATGGCTTCGGACATGCCGCGGAAGAACTTCACCGGGTTCACGCCGCCCATTGTAGAAGCCAGCGTGGAATAAACCAGAATGCACTGCAGGGCACAGCCGATTGCAACAGCCAGAATTACGCTTAACAGCGGGAGCAGCACCTTGGGGCCGTTTTTGCAGACAACCGGCAGCAACAGCGCAAACACGCCGATAGGAGCAAACTTCATAACCATGGCGATGATTTTGTAGCAGACTTCCGCGCCCGCATCATATAAATCCATCAGGAAACGGGAACGCTTCTCATCCAACTGGGTGATGCCAATACCTACAAGCAACGCAAAAACGATGACGGGCAGAATCTGACCCTTGGCCATGGCGTCAACCGGGTTGGTAGGCACCATATTCACCAGAACCTGCATAAAGGTCGGCGCTTCTTTCACCTTAGGCGCAACCTTTCCTGCAATATCCAGACCTACGCCGGGTTGGATGATGCCGGCCACGGCAAAACCGAGAACAATGGCTACCGCGGTGGTAACCAGATACAAGCAGATGGTCTTGGCGCTGATACGTCCCAGCTTTTTGCTGTCGCCGCCCAGGCTGGTGACGCCTACGATCAGTGAGCAGGTGACGACCGGGACAATCATCATCTTGATGAAGTTGATGAAGATAGTACCAACAGGCGCAATCCATTTGTTAACGAACGGTAGCCCGTCCGGCCCGAGAGCCAGGCCTGCGCATACAGACAACACTAAAGCGATTAAAATTTGGACAGAAAGATTCATACGTTTACCCCTCATTTCTTTTAAAATTAGTGGTATTTTACCACTTTTTCGAAAACGAATCTATATTTCAGGGCAAAGTATACATGTATACATTTTTAATTACGGTCTTTCATGCTATAATTATATTGACAATCAGATAGATACAGGAGGACTTGCCATGAACAATCCCGTTATCAGTAAAAACGCGGCTGCCAATATGTGCGAACGGATCAACAAGCTGATCCGCAACTTTGAAAAAAGCCTTGCTCCTGACGAAGTGGCTGCCATGAGCCTGGCCTCTTTCTCAAACCGTCCCATCATCATCAAACGGCTGGGGTACTGGAATCCGGACCTGATCGTGCTCTACGGTTTCGATCCCAACACCGGGGAAGCCCTGAAGATGATCCAGCACATTTCCCAGTTCACCCTGTGCCTGATTACTTTAAAGAAGCCTCCCCAGGACGGGGAACTGCCGGAGGATGATGAGAAACAGGAAGCGGCAAACCGCCGGATCGGGTTTATAGTTAACGAAGAAGAAACGCAGTAAAACCTTACCCGGCCCTGCCATTCATTCTGTTTTAATAAACATCTGAAATAAAATAAAGCCCTTACGCAAATTGCGTAAGGGCTTTGTTCATATTACATTTCTACTTCCGGCGGATCGTCAAAGCCCGCCACCCAGGTCGCAGCAAATCCCGCAATATAAGCGATCAGAACGCCAATCAAATATAATAATACATGATTGGTAGCAGCCGCCAGGGGAATGCCGGAAATCCCAAGGGCATAGGAACCGATGCCGTGATACGCCTGCCAGGCGCCACCGAAAGCACCACCGATACAGGCACAGACAAAAGGTTTGCCCAGCGGCAGGGTAACGCCGTAAATCAAAGGTTCGCCGATACCCAGCATGCCCACAGGAAGCGAACTTAAAATGGTCCGCCGCAGGAATTTATTTTTACTCTTCAGGTACACCGCAAAGGAAGCCCCTACCTGCCCGCAACCGGCCATAGCCGCGATGGGCAGCAGAACCGTCATGCCCATGGTGGCCAGCATATCCGCATGGATCGGCGTCAGGCCGTGATGCACGCCTGCCATGACAATGGGAAGAAAGATGCCCCCGATGACAAAACCGGTGACCGCTCCTCCTGTCTGGATCGAATGTACTGTATAATAACTAAGCACATCTGACAGCACGCCTCCCAGAGGCTGGAAAACGAAAAGACCGGCCAGGGCAACTACTGTGATCGTAACCAGCGGCGCCAGGAACAGACTGACGGATTCAGGAATATGTTTGCGCAGCCTTGTTTCAATCAGGGCCGTGGCCGCACCAATCAGCAACGAAGCAAAAATGCCGCCCCGGCCCGGAATCAGCGGACTTCCCATAAAAGTAATATCCGCCAGACCGGGAGTTGCCAGCAAGGCCGCCATGGCGCCGCCTAAAGCCGGGGTACCGCCAAATTCTTTACAGGCATACAGCCCGATAAAAGCGTTCAGCACCGTAAAAATGGAACTGCCCGTCAGCTTCAGATACTGTATATAGGAATTACCTGCCAGCTCGGGACTGATCTTCAGCAAGAGGCTGACAAGACCTGTAAGCAGGCCGCAGCCGATGAAAGCAGGAATCAGCGGAATAAAGATATGCCCTACCCGCTGCAACATCCGTTTCAAAGCAGAGCGGCTGTTTCTCTTCCTGATTTCAGCATGCAGTTCTTTACCGTCGCCGATTTTATTCTCCGGGTTCTTTTTTACAGCAGGAACGGGTTTAACATGGTCAGAGACAGTATTATCGGCAGATGACCCATCGGAATCTGCCGCGGCTGTCTGTGAGGAAGCTTCCGTTTTCACCTGCTCTTCCAGCAGCCGTTTGCATTCCTTTGCCACGTTTTCCGCTTTGCCCGGACCCAGAACCACATGGATTTCCCCGTCGTTCATGATCACGCCCTTCACACCGGCAATTTTTTTCAGTTGTTCTTTGGTCACGGTCACTGCGCTGACACGCAACCGCAGCCGGGTCATGCAGTTATAGGCTTCCGTTATATTTTCAGGCCCGACTGCAGTAAGAATGGCCCGGGCGATCTGCTGGTTATCCATACTTTAAACCTCTGCCGGGATTATGCGCCCGGTCTCCGGACTACCGGCATCCGTACCCCGGAACCTCTTGCAACCGGTTTGCCGGAAACAACAGCGGGTTTTGCGGAAGCCGCACCGGTATCAGTCCCGGTTGTTGCAGCTGTGCCCGCCGGATTTGCAGTAACTGGTTTTGCTGCTTGCACCGCTGTGCCCGTCGGTTTGTTCATTGCGACAGGAGCGGTCGCAGAAGCGGGATGTTTCGCAACAGTTGCCGGCTGATTCGTTACCGCCGGTATCGCAGTCGCCGGCTGACTTTTCGCAGCAGGTTTATTCGTTACGGACGGCGCAGACGCGCCAGGTCTTTTTACCGAGGGAACCCGCTGGGAAGCCGGTTTCCCAGCTTTCTCGACAACAATCTTTCCTATCCCGCCTACGGAAAAGCCGTAATCCAGCATCGACCTCGCATCCGCAAACCGGGAATCCCCGTCAGGAGATTTCAGCACAATAGCGATCAGTTCGATATCATTCCGCTTTGCCGAAGCCGCCAGACAGCCTTTTGCCGCGCTGGTCCATCCGGTCTTGATCCCATTGGCGCCGGTATAGAAACTCAGCAGCCGGTTTGTGTTGTCCGCCTTATACGTTTTGCCTGAAGGAGACGCCCAGTGTATCACCGAACTCTTCGAACTGACAATATTACGGAAATCCGGGTTCTTCATGGCATAGGCCGCAATCTTCGCCATATCCCGTGCGGTGGTGTAATGCCACTTCGCCGACAGCCCGTGGGGATTGCTGAAATGTGTCTTCCGGCAGCCCAGCTCTTTTGCTTTCGCATTCATGAGGTCAGCAAATTTCAGGATATTGCCGGAAACATTCTGTGCCACCACCACAGCGGCGCCATTGTCAGACTCCATCATCATACCCCGCATCAGCTCGCCGGAACGCATCTTTTCCCCGCCCTTCATACCCAGGTCCGAATATTCCGTAGCGGCAGCAGCCA
>JAFSOW010000106.1 GCA_017443165.1 Acidaminococcaceae bacterium
CTGCCGGTGAGGAAAAATACATCCTCCCCTTTGGCCCGGTGATAACGGGCGATGGCATCCGCTACCGTAGTGCAGTAGGCGTGACCGATATGCAGTTTTTCACTGGGATAATAAATCGGCGTGGTAATAAAAAACGGTTTCTTTTCCATGATATGCCCTTCTTCCTTTTAATATAGGTATCTGCGTTGCAGAAGTGTTAACTGTTTTATTAAAAATATTTTCTTTCTTGCTCACCGGATTATTCAGCAAACAGAATTTTTCGCAAACATAAAAATTTATCTACATTTTATATTTTACTCTTTTTCCTGCTCCTGAATCAAGCGGTTATATAAATCCCGTTTGGGAATTTTAAACTGTTTCGCGATTTCGCTTAACGCTTCTTTTTTGGGTACGCCTTGCGCGATTTTTTCCCTTACTGCGTCCAGCGGGTCTTTAACTTCTTCATCCGGCGGTTTTTCTTCCGCCTGGGCGATGACCAGCACAAACTCGCCCCGGGGCGGGTTTTCCTTTAAATGGGATATTGCCTGGGAAATAGTTCCCCGCCAGAACTCTTCGTGCAGCTTGGTCAGTTCCCTGCCGAACGCCATCTGCCTGTCGCCCCATACTGCCAGAATCTCTTCCAGCACATCTGCGATACGGTGGGGCGCTTCATATAACACGACGGTCGCAGGAATCTGTTTCCATTTTTCCAGCTGCTCTTTCCGGTTCTTTTTGCTTTTTGGCAGAAACGCCCCGAAAAAGAACGGCGTGGACGGAAGCCCCGAAGCAACCAGGGCGGTGAGGCAGGCATTGGCCCCCGGCACCGGCGTGACGGTAATGCCGTTTTCAATGGCCAGCTGCGCCATAGCCTCCCCCGGATCGGAAATTCCCGGGAAGCCTGCGTCGGTTACCAGCGCCACATTTTTTCCCCTGCAGCAGTTCCTGCAATAATACAGGCCCCTGCTTCTCTTTATTGTTTTCATCGTAATGGATCAGCTTTCCCTTTATGGAAAAATGGTTCAGCAGCTGCAGCGTGCGCCGGGTGTCTTCCGCCGCAATTAAATCAGCGTCCGTCAGCACCTGCACCGCCCGCGGCGTCATATCGCCCAGATTTCCAATGGGGGTCGCTACCAAAAATAATGTACCTGACATAAAGTCTCCAAATAATTTTATAAATGCCTTTTAATAAAGTCTTATGATGTAGAAAGATTTAAGCAAAACATAGTGAGGGTTTGCGTCATTTCAGGAGACGAAATTCGCCGCAGTGGCGAGACTGTTTGAGGGGCGAAGCCCCGAGTTTCGAAGCCACAGGCGAATGAGTCCGTGAAATAGCAAACACGAACGTTTTTGCGTAATCTTTTTACAACAGAAATTTATAATAAAAGATATTTAATCCTTCTCCATCTGTCTCTTCGCCTGCTCCGTCAGCGTGCCGTCTTCATTGTACATAATCAGCGGCGGCAACACTTCCAGCCCGTAGCTTCCGTTTTTTACCATTTCCAGCAAAAAGATCCAGGCCGGTTTATCTACGGAGGCATGGACCCACTGCAACTTTTTGGGCTGCAGGTTATATTTGATGGCCAGCTCCATGGATTCCATAAACCGTTCCGGCAGCTGCACCAGGGCAAAACGCCCCCGGCTGTGCAACGCATAACAGGCAGCCGCAAAAAAATCTTCCAACACGGCTGTTTTTTCATGGCAGGCGCTGGTGCCTATGGCCCGTTCCCTGCCGCTGTTGCGGTAAGGCGGATTGGCAACGACCAGATCAAACGATTCTGTAGGACAAAAACTTTTTATTTCTTTGATATCCCATTCCAACGCACGGACGCGCGATTCAATCCCATTTGCTTCCGCGCTGCGGTTGAACAGTTCCACCATCCGGGGATTCACATCCAATCCGGTTGCTTCCGCCGCGCCCCGGGCTGCCAGATAAAAACTGACGGCCCCGGTCCCGCAGCCTAATTCCAGCACTCTTGCCTTGTTGGCCAGATGGGGGAAATGGGCCAGAAAGACGGAATCGGTCGTAAAGGTAAACTCCGCCGGATCCTGATAGATTTTATATCCGCACCCCGGCAGATAATCTTCTCTGATTACGCTCATAGTTTTATGAAAAAATAATCTTACTTTCAGCAGGCGTTACGACTGAAACGCAACACAATAATATTAATCGTCATCCATGGCCTGGGATGCATCGATCAGTTCGTCCCATTCCAGGGTGACCACATTGTCTCGGGAAAGCTGTACGGTGGCAGTATGTTTGGCTTTGTTCACCGTAGTGACCTTGCCCTTGCCCATGCTGGTAGCCACCATGGTTCCGACCTGGGGCGCTTCCACATATTCCTTCTTGGGCCGGCTGCCTTTGCCCTTTTCTTTGGCATACAGATAATCTTCATATTTAAGACAGCACATCAGGCGCCCGCAGCTGCCGGAAATTTTGGTGGGATTCAAAGACAGGTTCTGATTCTTCGCCATACGGATGGACACCGGCTCGAAATCACCCAGCCAGCTGGCGCAGCACAGAGGCCGGCCGCAGCTGCCGATGCCCCCTACCATCCGGGCCTCATCCCGGACCCCGATCTGCCGCAGTTCGATGCGGGTGCGGAACACGGAAGCCAGGTCCTTTACCAGTTCCCGGAAGTCGATACGGCCGTCTGCCGTAAAATAGAAAATGATTTTATTGACATCAAACGTAAATTCCACGTCCACCAGGTTCATCTCCAGCCCGTGACGCTCGATCCGGCGCTGACAGATGTTGAAAGCCTCCCGCTCCCGGACCATGTTCTGGTTCACCGTTTCCTCGTCTTCCGGCGTAGCCTTGCGGATAATGGGTTTCAGCGGATTTTTCAGCTGTTCCTCCGGAATCTCGCGGGTGCCGATGGACACCGTTCCGAATTCCATGCCCCGGGCCGTTTCCACGATGACATGGTCCCCCGGCACAAGCTCTGTCTCCAGCGGATCGAAATAATATATCTTACACGTTTTCTTAAAACGGATTCCTACCACTTTTTTCATGCTATATTCTCCCTTCGCAGCATGTATTTATCTTAAACGTCAAATTGTCCAGCACGCTTTTGGTATTGGCCCGCCGCACTGCGGCTGCCGCTGCTTCCTGCGCCGCTCCCGTTGCCCGGTGCAGTCGTCCTGCGTCCCATTTCCCGGCGATTTTCCGCAACTGGGGAAGCGCGTCTGTATTAAAAACCTGATCCGGCAGCCCGCTTTTTACAAACAGAAGATCTCGCAGCAGTGAAACCGTCATGGCCACAAAACGCTGGAGCTGCTCGTTGCCTCCGGATGAGGGAATAAAGTCAGAAAAATAATCTTCATTCAGCAGATAGGTCATGGGCGCCTGCATGGGAAATTCCGCCACAAACTTCAATGCGGCATTGCGGAAGTCCATGATCCGTTCTTCCCGGAACCGGAGCGCCTGTCCTAACGACCCATCAGAGAGATGCGCCAGCAGGTCCGCTTCGGCCTCGGGAATATCTTTATTTAGTAATGCGTTTTTTGTTTCCTGCACGGACAGCGGCGTAAACCGCACCTGGATCACCCGGGATAAAATCGTGGGAAGGAGGCGGCTTACCGAAGAGGCTACCAGAATAAAAAACCATTTGTCCGGCGGTTCCTCCAAAAGCTTCAGCAGTGAATTGGCCGCTTCCGTGTTCATCGTGTCCGCATCGTTAATAATGCAAATTTTATGTTTTGACAGCGTAGGCCCGAAAGCAGACTGTTTAATCAGGCTGCGGATCTGGTTTACGGAAATGATTTTTGTTTTTTTCTTTTCCTGTTCCTCGTCTGTCATGGGATCAAAATACAGATAATCCGGATGGGCAAAGTTGCCGGTTTCAAAGTTCAGCAGGCGGCAGGACTCACAACGGCTGCAGGGTCTGGTTTCCTGCGGAGAACCCAGGCACAGAAAAGCTCTGGCAAATTCTTTTGCCAGCAGGCACTTGCCGATTCCCTCCGGCCCGTAGAACAACAACGCGTGAGGCCGCTCTTCCCGGTTTAAGAACCGTTCCAGAAATTCTTTATTCTGTTGATGTCCTACGATTTGGTCAAACATATTGCACCTTTACGTCAGGAAAAGTATTCGCAAAACCGTACATGATTGCTATTCCATGGATTTATTCGCCTATGGCTTCGAAACTCGGGGCTGCGCCCCTCAGACAGTCTCGCCATGACGGCGAATCTCATCTCATGGAACCACGCAATCATTTCCGACGTTTTGCTCATATCTTTTCCTAACCTGTAAATTTATATATATTGCCTGTCTCCCTGTCTCTTTTAAAATCCGGCATCAATTAATATTTTCCGGATCTCTGCCTGCACTGCTTCCGCAGACTGCAGCGCATGGACTTTTTTAACACGTGCCGGTTCAGCATTCGCCAGCAGCAGAAACCCTTCCCGCACTTTTTTCTGGAAGTCCAGGCCTTCCTGTTCAAAACGGTCCTGCACGCCCCGGTCCGCCCGACGCGGCAGCAAAGCTTCCGGCGCTGCGTCCAGCAGAATCGTCAGTTCCGGCTGCACGTCGTCCGCGGCAAATTTGCAAAGATCTTGTACTTTACTAATCTCAATACCACGGACAAAACCCTGGTACACCATGGTGGAATCGTCAAACCTGTCGCACAGCACAATTTTACCTGCCTCCAGCGCGGGTCTGATTACTTTTTCCACATGCTCCGCCCGGGCTGCCAGATATAACAGCACTTCCGTTCTCGGATTCACAGCGGCATCCGCATCCAGCACTACGTTACGAATCCGTTCCGCCAGCTTCGTGCCGCCCGGTTCCCGGGTGGTCACCACTTCATAGCCCCGGTCCAGCAGGTACCGGGCCGTCAGCTGCAGCTGGGTAGTCTTGCCGCTGCCGTCTACTCCCTCCATCGTAATGAAACAACCTTTTTTCATAATCTGCACCTCTGTTTGACAGGTTATTCTTCCAGCACCCTCACTGTCTGCAGTGAAGTGTCCGCCGGTCCGCTGACAGGCAGTCCCTGCTGTTTCATCAGACAACACCATTCAATAATTTTATCTGTTAACCGTTCCCCGGGCAGAATCACGGGAATGCCTGGTGGGTAAAAGCTGACCGGCTCGGCACAGATCAGGCCGGCCGCCCCGGAAAGCGGAACCGCTTTCTTTTTCCCGTAAAATACGGTACGCATCGGCAGGGCAGCTTCTGTTACCGGTATCTCTGCCTGTTGCGCCTTTTCTCTTTCCGCCGCTTCGTTTTCCAACGCCCTGACCCGTTCCACGGATCTTGCTTCCAGCGGGTTCAGCGACGGACGAAGCTTCTGCAAGGTTCTGCAGATCCGGTTCACCGTTTCCTGCCACTGCACCGGTGCCCAGTCCGCGTACGTCACAAGGAACAAAACGTTCTGCGGATCCACCAGTTCCACGGCTACTTTCTCTTTGCGAAGGGCTTCCCCGGCGGCAACACCGCTGACGCCCCATTCTTTCAGATTTATGGTTACCTTTGTTATATCCAAAGCGGAAATTCCGTACCTGCCTGCCACATCTTCCGGACGGATTACCCGCAGGCCCGGAATCTTCTCCAATCCAAGGCGTAAAAGCCCCGCCGCCCGCAGCGCATCCTCCAGCATGGCAGATCCCCGCTCCGCAAGCTGGGCCCGGGCCGCATCCAGGGAACCCATCAGCAGATAATTGGGGCTTGTAGTTGTAAGAAGACTCATTACATCTGCCGCATGACACAGATCGATACGTGTCCCCTTCACCTGTAATAAAGAACTCTGTGTCAGCGCCCCTAAGATTTTATGGGTACTCAGGGCTGCCATATCCGCTCCGCACTGCATGGCAGGAGGCGGGAATTTGTCATGAAATCCCAAATGGGGACCGTGCGCTTCATCCACCAGCAGCACCGCATTATGGGCATGCGCAATCTCAGCAATCTGTTTTACTTCTGCCGCCATGCCGAAATAATTGGGAGACGTCAGCAGCACCGCTTTGATATCCGGGTGCGCCGCAAACGCTTCTTTCACCTGTTCCGGCGTGACCTGGCCCTGCATGCCAAACTCTTTTATGTTCTTAGGCTGCACATATACCGGCACCGCGTCTGCCAGAATCAGCCCGCCCATTACACTGCGGTGGGCGTTCCGGGGAACCAGCACCTTATCGCCCGGCTGCAGTGCCGTCATCAGCATGGCATGGATGGCGCCCGTTGTCCCGTTCACCGAATAAAAGCAGGCATCACTGCCGTATAACTTTGCCGCCTCTTCCTGCGCTGCTTTGATACAACCGGAAGGCGCGTGTATATCGTCCAGCTCGCTCATGAGGGAAACGTCCAGCCGCAACGCGGTGGAACCCAGCAAAGAACGCAGCGGATCCGCCATACCCCGGCCGCCTTTATGGCCCGGCGTATGCAGCGGGTACACCTGCTCCTGCAGATAGCGTTCCATAGCCTCCACTAACGGTTGTTTCACGACGTCCTCCCGGATAAAGCCTTTAAAATTCATACTTTGACAGTACTCTTTATTTTACCATATTATATGAAAACGTCCAAGATTTTTGTTGAATTGTATTGACATAAGAAAAAGTCCGGTACTATACTATAAGAAGTTTTTAAAGTATACATAAGGAGTTTATCATGGCTGACAAAAAGAACCCCTCTCAGGTTAATGACAAGGCAAGAGAAATCATTGAAGAAAGCCGGAAACAAAGCAACGGCAAACAGTTTATCCTTTGGATGGCCGCGCTGGTAATCGGCGGCGCGCTGGGCTGGATGAACAATCCCTCCCTGAACGAACTGTTCAACTTTATTGCTACGATCTTCACCCGCATGTTCCAGTTTATCGCCGTGCCCACCATTGCGCTGGCGGTTATCACCACCCTGTCGGCACTGGGCGCCAAAAAAGATACGAAGCGTATCTTCGCCCATACGCTGGTTTATACATTACTGACCACCATCTGCTCCGCGGCCGTAGGCCTGGCTTTATATCTCTGGATCGCCCCGGGCAATCTGCCTGCCGACGTGGTAGGCGCAGGCGCGGCGCAGGTACCCCAGAATTTAGGCAAGCTTTCTTACTACGACCATTTTCTCTCCGTAGTTCCCAATAATATTTTATATCCCTTCCTGTCCGGCAACGTGCTGTCCGTACTGTTCATCGCCGCTGCCGTGGGCCTGGCCCTGGCCTTTATGCCGAAAACGGAAAACCGGGAAGTGCTGCTGAAAGGCATCAACGGCCTGCAGGAAGTTTTGTTCACCCTGATCCGCGCCATCCTGTACGTACTGCCTGTCGGCATTTTAGCGTTTGCCGGCCAGCTGGCCGCCCAGATTGAAGCCGGCGTCATCGTAGGCGCGCTGGGCAAATACACAGCGGTTGTCATCGGCGGCAACCTGCTCCAGTTCTTCATCGTGCTGCCGCTGTTCCTGCTGGCCCGGGGCCTGAACCCGTTGGATATCATGAAAAAGATGTCCCCGGCCCTGGCGGTTGCGCTGTTCACCAAAAGCTCTGCCGCCACCCTGCCGGTAACCCTGGCTTCCGCTGAACAGAATGTGAAAGTTAACCCCCGGGTATCCCGCTTCGTGCTGCCCATCTGCACCACCATCAACATGAACGGCTGTGCCGCATTCATTCTGGTCACTTCCTTATTTGTGATGCAGAACTCCGGCATGAACCTGACCACAGGCGCCATGATTTCCTGGCTGTTTGTAGCCGTGCTGGCCGCCATCGGTAACGCCGGCGTCCCCATGGGCTGCTACTTCCTGACACTGTCCCTGATGAGTTCGGTAGGCGCATCCATCGGCATTATGGGCGTTATCCTTCCGATTTACACAATTATTGACATGATTGAAACCGCGGAAAACGTTTGGTCCGACTCCTGCGTCTGCGCCATGACCAACAAAGACCTGAAAGGCGTGCTGGAAGAAGACTGAGAAGCAAACATCAGAAAGCAGAAAGGTGGAATACAAATGAACAGAAATCACATGAAAAAACTTTTCGCGCTCCTGTTAGCAGCCGCAGCGATGCTGACATTCACCTCTGTTGCACAAACATGCGGCACAGGGAAAGCATCCCAAAAAATCGAATCTTTCGAGATCGTCACGCTCCGCCTGAGCGGTATGCGGTTTACCACCGAGTATGAAATTGTTATGAAAGGCAAAGATGCCGAAGTCGTTGAATATGCAATACGGTATAATAAAAATGAAGATAAGCGCGTGCCCGAGAGACAAACGGTGTGCAGCGCTGACAAGATCCTGAAACTGTTGAATGACTGCGAGCTTGTTTCCTGGGATGGCTTTCACGGGAAACACCCGAAAGGTGTTAAGGACGGAATCATGTTCTCTCTCCAGGCCACCGTTAACGGCGACAGGAAAATCAGGGCGGAAGGCTCGGAAAACTTTCCGAAACATTTCCGGGAACTGAGGGACGGACTGCACGCCATCCTCAGTCAAAAATAAAAATTTAATTATGTGTGAAACCAAAAACGAAATTAAAATCAGCTAACACAGTCAAAGAGCCGGACAACAAAAACTGCATGTTGTCCGGCTCTGATTTTATTTGTTCTTGCTTTCCACTTTAAACAGCTTCTCAAACTGGTGCATTGTCATAGGTTTGTAAAAGAGAAAACCCTGCATCTCGGTACATCCCTGGCTCTGTAGGAAACCGGCCTGTTCAACCGTCTCAACCCCCTCGGCGATCAGTTCCATCCCCAATGATCGTACCATCTGTATCATATGACTGATAATGATACGGGCCTTTTCCGCATCGCCTTTGTTCGTCAGAAAACGAAGATCCAGTTTGATGCGGTTTACCGGTACTTCTTTGAGCATATTCAGGGACGAATAGCCGCTGCCAAAATCATCCATTTCAACCTTGAATCCGCACTCCCGCAACGTTTCCGTCGTACTGATCAGCAGGTCCGGATTCTCGGCATAGGCCGTTTCGGTAATCTCGATCCGCAGCTGGTCAGGGGTCAGGCCATAGGTTCGGATCAGATTCTGGAAATGACCGGCAAGATCCCGGCCCTCACGAACGTCACAGCGGGACAGGTTTACCGAAACAGACTGACGGATCCCCTGTTCATTCCAACGGCACAGGTCCTGGCACACCCTTTCCCAGACGAAACTGTCCAAATCATAAATGAGACCGGTTTTTTCCAGCGTGCAAATAAAATCTGCAGGCTGCAGACAGCCCAGTTTGGTATGAGCCCAGCGGCAGAGAGCCTCTGCGCCGATGATTTTCCCTGTTGCATAATCAACCTGGGGCTGATACCATACTTTGAGATCTTCCGACTGGATGGCAGCAGGCAGGTAATTGATCACTTCCGCAACATGTTTTCCTTTTTCCCACTGCTCCGGATTATAAAACGCATAGTCGACGATACGGCTGCCCCGGACTTTCTGCTCTGCCAAACGGGCATAGTCCAGCATGCGGTCAACATCAATATTCCGGAAGTCCTCCGGTGTCAGCACATAAATGCCGCTGCATATTTGGGCCTGCTTTTCCTTTCCCTGACTGATGAAATAGTTCTGCACCGGATCGAGTACGTTCTTCTTATCCAGTTGCATCTTCTCTTCGCTCTCAATACGGCGGAGTACAATGAAACGATCGCTGGCAGCCCGACCTATCGCTTCTTCGTCGGAAAGATTCTCCAGCGATTTTTTCGCCCAGAACTTAAGAAGCTCGTCCCCGGCCTCCCGGCCAAGGCTTTCATTGATAAACTTGAAATCCCGGATATTGTTATAAGAGAGGAAATACGGCGTATCCGGATGCGCCCGCAACAGTTCCTCTACCCGCTTTCGGAATCCGCTCATGCTGAGCAGTCCGGTCAGCGGATCGTGATCCATCAGCCTGTGCATCCGTTCTTCCTGTTCCATGCGGAGTGCGCGTTGTTTCATCACAAAAATAACAATCAGGGAAGCCAGGAGGAGTACTGCCAAAAGAATGACAAGCCCGTATTCATAAAGATAATCGAAAATGTCATACCGGTACAGCTTCCTTGACGTATAATCCAGAATAATAGCCCGATGACGCATATCGCTCAACGCAGCGATGCCGCTGTTCAATCGTTCAATAATCGCCCTCCCTTTCGGAGTATCCAGCGTGCCGGCCCGGAAATCTACAGAAAACACGGCTGCAGGCTGAACTGCCAGATCGGAATAGGAAGGTTTCTGTAACACATAACTCCAGACATAGGAATTGTTCAACAGGGCGTCGACCTTTCCTTCACGCAGAGCATCCACGCTCTCGGCCATCGTCTCATACATGGTAATTCGAATGCCGGGATACAGCTGATGAATGGTTTCCCCAACGCCCCCAAGAGAACGGAGCATGCCAACCCTAAGTTTATTCAGCGGCGGCGCTTCATGCCTTTCTCTGGTAACCAGAGTAAACGGGGTCTGCATAAACGGATCCGAAACAATGCTCGGATGTCCGGAACTGCCGGTGATAGCGCTGCCGAAAGGCAGAACCAGATCGTACGATTTATTATCCAACGCATCCTTCAGGTTCTTTTCCTTTACAAACTGAAAGGTAACATGATACCCTGTCTTTGCCGCAGCGGAGCGCATCAGATCCACGCCAATACCTACAATCTCGTTCGTCTTGGGATCCTGATAAAAAATCGGGCAGCGATTCGCAGGAATCCCTACCGTTAACGTCTCACCGCCCTCTTTACCGGAAGCGGCTGACAGGTTTGCAACAAAGCAGAACAGCGAAACAAAAACACAAAAAAGAGAGGCTATCCATCGTTTTGAAATACCTGTTTCTTTCATAGCTGACACCTCTCCTGCCATCGGTTCTGATAACAAAACATACCATACTATAGTAATAAAAGTATTGAAAAACAACTACTGTATCCACAGTTATATCTTAATTATAACAAAACTACCGCGGAAATGAAAGACCGCAAAGCATTGTCGGCGGCAAGGCGAACATTTCACAAAACTCATGCTCAAAACTCAGCAGTTTTGAACAGAAAAGACCTGAAAAATTACAGGTTAAAAAAACAATAAAAAAGGCGCGTTGGAGTCGCTGAAAATACGATAACCACGCGCTTTTTTAAACTTTTACAAACCTGTAAAAATTGTGTTTTTCGATGGTGGAGATGAAGCACCACCTATTGTAGCCACAGCCTTTACAGGCTGAGCGCAAGTTTGAATAGCAGAAAGGAAACGAAAACTTCTCCGAAAGATTATATTTCTTTTTCCCAAAAGTTGCAATAGTGGCTTCGTCCACCGTCCAACTGTGCTGCCCCGTCTTGGCATCGCCAAAGCCCATGCAGCCCAGGCAAATACGGGAGACGTGCAAATCCGAATTTCCCAGTTTCGTGTATTTCATGAAAAACAGTCCTCTCCTATCAATGAGTATATCTTATCGCAGTTCTTTCCTCAATCCCTCAAGCCATGCGTCGATGTCCGCTTGGGAAGTCAGCATATGGTCGCCGCCCTCCGAATCAAACTGTATTTCCATATCGGCGGCAAATTTTGCCCCGGCGCAGTATTCCTTGATGTCCGTGATTACATGCCCCGGCCAGCCGCCGTGTGTCATAAAGGGAATGACCGTCTTGCCCGTCCAGTCCTGCGATTTCAGGAAAGTGTGCATGGGAGGCGCCATGGTAAACCACCAGGTCGGCGTTCCCACGGCGATGATGTCATAATCGGCGATATTCACCGCAAGGGGCTTAATTTCCGGCATAAAGCCGGCCGCCACCTCCCGCTTCCCCTGCTCGGTCACTTCGCTGTTCCAGCCGCCATAGGGCGGATAAGGATGGGTCGGCTCGATTTCTGCATAATCGGCATCAAGAACCGTTTGCAACTGTTTGGCGATTTTCCTGGTGTTGCCACGGGAAAAGGAATAGCAGACGACCAAAATCTTCTTATCCTTGCTCACAATTCCCTCCTCCTGCTTGCTCATCATTTTTTCCTCCGCTAATTTCGCGTCTCCAATGCCGTCCGTTTTCAACGAGGAATTTTGCGGCTCGGAATCTGCCGTAAAAGCGATGCCGAAAACGGCCAACATAGTCAGCAAAAGTGCGGCAAAGACGAACCGATATGTATGAGGCTTCATCGTACTGCCTCCTTATACTTCAAATTTTTCAGGCTCTAACCGCTTGATACATTTGGCAGGATTGCCCACCACGACTTCATAGTTCCCCACATCATGCGTTACGACCGAGGCTGCGCCGATAACTGCGTATTTGCCGATGGTAATGCCGGGAAGGATGGTGACTCCCGCGCCAATCCATGCCCCTTTTTTCAACACAATCGGTTGGCAGGTCAAAACTTGCCGGTCGTATAAATCGTGGTTATTCGTTATCAGCTGAACATTGGCGGCAATCTGCACATCATCTTCAATGACAATCCCGCCTCTGGCCATGGCCAATAAATTGCTGTTGACATATACCCCGTTGCCGATGGAGATGTTGGAAAGCTCTGCGCCCGAAAGCGGTGCTTTGACGAATGAATTTTCGCCGATTTTCCCGGCAAACAATTCCCTCATAAGCTCCTTGTATCCCGGATCGAGATAAAATGTGTGATTCAGCCGGAAAAGAAGCCGCTCCTGCTGTTCACGTTTTTGGCGCTCATCTTCTCCTATCTTTCGCAAATCAATCCGTACTTCGTCCATTTTTGTTCCTTTTCCTTTAGTACATATTGATATTTTGCCAGAAAGCGAAGTGATGGCGCTTCTTGTATTCCTTCATATCCGCCATCTGCGGCTTCCCTTGCCCAAGTTTCAAATAACGGGCATGGCCGCCGTCAAAACGCTTCCATATTCCCTGCTCGTCCACTTTGGACATGCCCGTCCAGATTTTTGCCATCTGCTTGGCGACCTTCTGCTGCTTGGGCGTAAGTTCGGTGCCGATGTCTGAAGAACCGTGAAAGCCGGGGAAAAGATACGGCAGTTCGTAAGTATGCGCCGTTCCCTGCTCAAAATCGGTCGCAACATACTTGGGACACTGCGGGTCGCTAAACTCGTAGTAATAGACTTTTAGCTTGCTGTCGAGCGAATCGGCAATCCGATAAATCGGCGCAGCAAACCAGCTGTCCGTGATGACCTGTGCATACGCCTCGGCGGGACTGCCGTAAGCCTCTGAGGGATACTCGGCCATCACTTTGTCCGCAAAGCCGGGAATGGCGTACTGTTTCTCCAAAGCCTCGAGATTAGCTCGATAGGCGGCCTCGTCCATATTTTTCCCGGCAATGCTCTCCGTCAGGGCGGCAAAGAAAGAACCCTCGTTTTGCACATTGCCGATGCCCAGCCGTTCGCCGTTTACTTCGCCGTTCTTGAAGGCTTCGGCGATGCTTGACGGCACATACTCACCGTCACGGGTGATAATGCCGTCCAATAAATAGTTGTTTTCCAAAGCCAAAATTTCTTCCGTGGAAAGGGAGCGCAACTCCTCGGCGGTAGCGTTTTCCAATCCTGCCGCCTTAGCCAGGCCGACGCCTTTTTCCTCGGCCTGTTCCCGCGAAATCGAATGGCCATTGGCATACATGACAGGGCTGGACATGGCGATGATGTTTTTGAACAAGCCTTTGGCCTTGGGACTGGCCATCAAGATTTGCGAGCTTTGCCCGCCGGAGGATTCGCCGGAAATCGTCACATTGTCGGGATCGCCGCCGAAGTTCTCGATATTTTTCTGCACCCATTCAAGCGCCGCAATCTGATCCATCACGCCGTAATTGACAGCGGCGTGACCTTCCGCATCAATGGCGGGATGAGCAAAATAGCCGAACGCACCGAGCCGATAGTTTATCGTCACCACCACGGCGCGGCCTTCCTTGGCTAAAAGCGAGGGGTCATAATCGCTCCCTGCGCCAACCACCAAAGCCCCGCCATGAATCCAGACAAAGACGGGAAGTTTATCGGGGTCGCCGAGTTGCTTCTCCGGCACGGCCACATTGAGGTACAGGCAATCTTCCGAACCGCCCGCCGTGGCGAACACGCCCAAGTAACCCGTCTGCGCCGCTTCGCTTTTGTATTCGGTGGCATCAAGCACCCCATGCCAGTTATCGACCTTCACCGGCGGCCGCCAACGCAGCTCACCGACCGGCGGCTTGGCGTAGGGAATCCCCCGCCAGTAGCGCACACCACCCTTGGCAAAGCCCCGCACTTGCCCGTTTTCGGTATTTGCCAATACGTTTTGGCTGACGGCCTGCGCCTCTGCTGCGTACACCATCGTTTGCTGATTGGGCAGCACCGCCGGAACAATCAACCAAGCGGCAGCGGCTGCAGAAATGAGTCCCGCCGCCAAAACTCCCGCCATCAGGCTCTTTCCCGCCTTACTGATATTTTTTTGTAACATATCCGTTTGCCCCCTTCTTTTTATCTTACCTTCAGTTGATTCAGCTTTTTGATAAGTTCCACGTCCGTCAAATCGGCAATGGCATCATTCCTGTCCAGCAGGTCAATCGCCGTGATTTCCTCTTTCGTCAGACGAAAATCGAATATGTCGAAATTCTCCTCTATGCGTTTCTTGCGTACGGATTTTGGAATCGTGACGATGCCGCGCTCCACGTCCCAGCGCAGTATGACCTGCGCCGGAGTTTTCCCGTATTTTTTCCCGATGGAAATAAGAGTTTCATTTTCAAGGATTCCCTTGCCGCCATGCCCCAATGGGCTCCATGCCTCCATCTGGACATCGTATTCCCGCATGATTTTCTCGGCGGCTTTTTGCTGATAATAGGGATGGAACTCCACTTGGTTGACGGCAGGCGGCAGCTCGTTGTTCATGATGAAATCCACCAGACGGTCGCTGCCGAAGTTGCACACGCCGATTGCCCGAATACACCCTTCCTGATACAGTTCCGTCATGGCCCGCCATGAGCCGTAACAGTCTCCGCAAGGCTGGTGAATAAGATAGAGGTCGAGATAGTCAAGCCCCAGTTTTTGCAAGGACGTTTCAAACCCCGCTTTGGCATTTTCATAGCCCGCATCCTGTATCCATAGCTTTGTCGTGACGAACAGTTCCTCGCGGGGAATGCCGCTTTCCTTGATGGCACGTCCAACGGCTTCCTCATTGAAATAAGCCGAGGAAGTGTCGAGCAGCCGGTAGCCCGTTTCCAGCGCCTGAAGGACGCTCGTCTCGCATTCCTTTGGGTCGGTCATCATGTAAACGCCAAATCCCAAGAGCGGCATCTTGATGCCATTGTTCAGCATGGTATATTCCATATATATTCTCCTCTGCAATCTTCTCGAAAATTTACGGCTTTTGGAGGGCATTTTCCGTAACGGCCGTGTCCCTCCGTCTGTAAATTCATTTTATGGCAAATCTTCTTGCAACGGAAGTCGCTTTTTGCTATCATGGCATTAACCAAAAGGTTCATACAGGAGGCTTTGCGATGTACAACAAACACTTGGACGCATTTCTGATGGCGGCCGATTGCGGCAGCTTCACGAAGGCGGCGGAAAAACTCTTTATCTCCCCCAATGCGCTCATCAAACAGATAAATCTCTTGGAGGGCAGATTAGAATTGACGCTGTTTCGGCGGACGAACCACGGCATTGTGCTTACAGAGGCCGGCAAGAGCATTTATCGGGATGCCCGCCGCATCATCCATATATCCGAGCAGGCTCTGGTTACTGCCAAGGCACTCACGACAGGCAAGCAGAACATTATCCGGCTGGGCAGTTCTATGATGAATCCCTGCCGCCCCATCGTGGAGCTATGGGTGGCTGTAAGCAGCAGTTATCCTCATATCAAGCTCTCTATCGTTCCCATTGATGACGGGAAAAGTGACAAACAGGATTTTTTTGCTGAAAAAACGGGAAGCGCCGACATCATTGCCGGACTCTTCCCGTCCACATTATGGAAAAATAAAGTCAATGCCCTCAAAATACGCCAGCTTCCCTTGGCGGTGGCCGTCCCCATCAATCATCCGCTGGCAAGTCGCAAAAGGCTGATGCTGACCGACCTCTACAGCGAGACGCTCCTCATGGTGGAGCGGGGCGACACAATTTATATCGACCGCTTGCGCGATGAGCTTGAAACCGCGCACCCGCAAATCCATATCCACGATGTACCGCCCTATGACATTAGCATCTTCAACTATGCAGCTGCCACGGGGCATCCCATGATTACCGCCGATATTTGGTCGGACATACACCCTTCCCTCGTGACGCTCCCTTGCGACTGGGGAGGCGATTACTCCGTCCCTTACGGACTGCTCTATGCCAAAGAGCCTGCGGCGCACGTCAGGGAGTTTGTGGAGATTATGACAAGTTTGATAAAAGAACAAACAACATTTTGATTTTACAGCCGC
>JAFSOW010000107.1 GCA_017443165.1 Acidaminococcaceae bacterium
GCAGTAAGAATCGTAAGCCGGACCCATTAAAATTTTTGCAGAACATCAAAGAAGACACAACGTATTCTTAACAAACAAATTAACGCCAGAAAAAGAAGGCATCCTGATACTTAATAAAAACCGGCCAAAAGTTGCGCCGGTTTTTTATTTTTAAAAATGACCTCGTAAAAAGCCCGTAGAACAATTTTTAAGGGAGGGTACGATAAATGTGTCGCACAAAAGCAAAACAAGGCTTAAAACGCAAATATAAGCGTTGTAGAGGAAATTGGTAAAATTAGAGATTGCAGTGATTTTATCCAATAAGAAAAAGCTGGAAGTTAAGGTGATTGCTTGGACAAAAAGCATCACAAGACCGCTGTCCGGGGAACTGATTAAGAAAAAAGTTAAATTCACGCCATTTTTCCTCTTCTGATTTTACATAATATATATTATCGGACGTAAAATAATTATTGGGAAATATGTGGCGTTTTAGTATGATATATTACTTTTATGTTATTTTTTGAATAAGCAAACGCTGATGAACAAACGTTTGACATCTCCCCCATGTTCTGTTATAATTGATTTAGTTAAATATCAATGTACATAGTTACAATTCGATATAATGATTTTATTATTTGTTCAGGAGGTTGTTTCTATGGCCAGACACAAAAGTTTAATCCCTAAAGATTTTGACGGTAATTATACAGAAGATATGTTGACCGAACGCCAGAAACAGGTTTTAGATTTTATTCGCAGTTATGCACAGACCAAGGGTTATCCGCCATCTGTCCGCGAAATCTGCAAAGCCGTCGGTTTATCTTCGACTGCCAGTGTCCATAATCACTTGCACAAACTGCAGAGCATGCATTTTATTCAGCGTGATTCCGCCAAGCCCCGTGCTTTGGAACTCACCCAGGAAGCTTCCTGGCGAAATAAAACAGTTGTTCCTGTTCCTCTGGTCGGCAATGTAACTGCGGGTGTTCCCATCCTTGCTGTTGAAAATATTGAAGAAACTTACCCTATTCCTTTGGATTTAATTGGCACTGAAGATGATGTTTTTATGTTGTCTGTCAAAGGCGACAGTATGATTAACGCAGGCATCCTTGATCATGATTATATAGTTGTACGCAAACAAAATTTTGCTAATAACGGCGATATTGTTGTTGCTTTAATCGATAATGAAGAAACTACTGTTAAACGTTATTTTAAAGATTTGCGTTCTATCCGGCTGCAGCCGGAGAACGATGCATACAGCCCTATTATCGGAAATGACAATATTCAGGTTATGGGTAAAGTGATTGCTGTTTTCCGTATGTTGTAGTTTCGCATCATTGTGACATCTTGTCTTTTTTACGATGTCAATTAATCATCCTTTTGACATCATTGTTATCTTTTTGTTATAATAATAAAACTACAGGATTGTGTTATTTTGCACATCCTGTAGTTTTTATTTTGCTTATTTTTTCAGTAAAGACTGCCTGCTAGCTATTATTGATAAGATTTTTGTGCATTTATAATCGCTTCACAGGCTTTTAAAACCTCTTTATCCTTTTCCCCTTCCATGACAATATCGCCCATTACTTTTACCTTCTTACGTTTTCCATTCGCCGGTCCGATCAACCGTGCTGCTGCATTGATTGCCAGCTGCCCGTGTTCGTATGTAAGACCTCCCTGCATAAAGGCATTATACGGCTCTCTCATCGGTCCGTCGGCGCTTAGTTCGATGGATGCTCCCTGAACAAACGTTCCAGCTGCCATAATGATTTTGTCCTGGTATCCTGGAATGTAACTGGGTACCGGAGTTACATGGGCGTCAACCGGTGAGTTAAGTTGTACTGCTACACAGAAATTTTCAAGATTTTTAGCGCTTTTTAATGTAATTGACTGGATAATGTCATGCCGCAACTGGTCATGCAGCGGATTCACCTTATAGCCGAGCTTTTTAAAAACTGCCGCTGCATAAACAGCTGTTAACACTGCCTGCATCACCACATGAGGCGCCATAAACAAGCCCTGATAGAATTCACGGGCAGTATCCCCTAACGTGGCTCCCATCTCTCCGGCAAGGCCTGGTACTGTAAGGCGGCAGGCTGCATTATACACCAGGTTTTTATTCCCGACAATGTAACCGCCGGTCGGCGCAAGTCCTCCGCCTACATTTTTAATCAGGGAACCGGCCATCAGGTCAGCGCCGCAATCCGTCGGCTCTTTTGCTTCTGTAAATTCACCATAGCAATTATCTACAAAACATATAATATCCTTACGGATTTTATGAACTTCTTCAATCAGCCGGCCGATTGAAGCAACATCTAACGTGCCCCTGTCATCACTGTACCCGCAGGACCGCTGTATATGCACCATTCTGGTCTTTTCGGTAATAGCGCGGCACACAGCATTGATGTCCACATAATTGCCTTTCATAGGAATTTCTTTATAGATGACTCCTATGTCTGTCAGCGATCCCGGTACCTTCACAGGATGGCCTATGATTGTCTGCATAGTGTCATAGGGCGTGCCTGTGGCACCGATTACTTCGTCACCGGGATGCAGGTTACCCAACATGGCAACAGCCAGGGCATGGGTTCCGGATACAAACTGTGAACGTACCAGGGCTGCTTCGGTTCCAAAAACATCCGCATAAATCGCGTCCAGTTTTTCCCGGCCTAAATCATTATACGCATAACCGGTTGAAGGTTTCATATAAAAATCCGATACCTGATGCTTCCGGAAAGCAGAAATTACTTTTTCGGTATTCGTTAAAGCAATTGCATCATAATAATGCTTTTGTTTTTCCACTTCCTTTCTGGCAAATTCAAAAATACTTTCAAAACAATTGTCATTGTTAAAACCCATAAACTGATTCATCCCTCGCAGTTATTTATAAATTTTTGCCAACGCTCAACATCGTTGGCCTGAAGCCTGACTTTCATCTTAATCCCCTCCGCTTCATAATCCTGCGACAGCACTGTGCCTTCTTCGAATAATCTGGCCGCAGTGCCGGATTCACTGTAGGGAATTAATAAAGTGACTTCGATTGCTTTTAATTTTAAACTGTCGGAAATGGCTGTAAGCAACGTTTCCAATCCGATCCGTTTTTTGGCGGAGATACATACGCTGTCAGGAATTGACCTTAATTGTTCCAGAAAACCGCTGCTTTCGTCAGGCAGTTTATCGATCTTATTAAAAACACTTAAAATCGGTTTATCCTGCACGCCTGTTTCCTGCAGAACCCTGTACACAGCCTCGCTCTGCTCCTTATACAGCGGATGGCTGACATCAATGACATGGACCAGCAGGTCCGCGTCCAGCGTTTCTTCTAAAGTAGATTTAAAAGCCGCAATCAGCTGATGCGGAAGACGCTGGATAAAACCTACCGTATCTGTCAGGATAGCCTGCCGCTTATCCGGAAGATTCAGCTGGCGTGTAGTGGGATCCAATGTTGCAAACAACTGGTCTTTCTCGTATACATCGGAATTAGTCAGTACATTAAGCAACGTTGACTTACCCGCATTAGTATATCCGATCAGGCTGACTGACGGAACCTGGTTCTTATTGCGGTAAGACCGATGCAGCTTGCGCACATTCTGAACCTTGTCAATGCAGCCCTTTATGTACGCGATACGGTCACGGATCATACGGCGGTCTGTTTCCAGCTTGGTTTCGCCGGGTCCCCGGGTACCGATTCCGCCGCCTAAGCGGGAAAGGGAAAGCCCCTGCCCCATGATGCGAGGCAGCGTATACTGCAGCTGGGCCAGTTCAACCTGCAGTTTGCCTTCATTCGTCTGGGCACGCTGGGCAAAAATATCAAGAATCAGCGCTGTACGGTCCAGCACTTTTATACCCAGCGATTGTTCCAGATTCCGCTGCTGGGCAGGAGATAATTCTTCGTCAAAGACGCACAGGTCGATATCTTCCTGCTGTGCATATAATGCCAGATCACGCACTTTACCGCGTCCGATAAAAAATCCCGGATCCGGTTTAGGACGCTTCTGCAGAAATTTGGCGATCACCTCTGCCCCTGCCGTCTCGGCCAGCTGGCGCAGCTCCTCCAGCGAATCCTCGCTGGTCCACAGCCTGTCCTGCTTCCCGTATTCCAGACTTACCAGAATAGTACGTTCCGGTCTCTGCTCAAGCTTCTGGTTATCGTCGGTTACAGCCAAAAGTTTTTCTGCCGAACTGATAATATTTGGCAGAAACAATGTTTCCAGCACCTCCGGTTTGAATACGCCGTATTCCTGAACCGTGTACTGTCCATACTCGTCCTTTCCCGTAATAATTGCAAAGTCGAACACAAACTCTTCCGGCTTTTCATCGTTCACGCCGATAGCAGCCATCAGATCATATTTATGGCTTCGCAAAGCAGACAAATCGATACCGCTTAACTGCGAATTCCCGCCCGGATGCGTATGGATACAGCGAACCCCGCTCAAACGTCCGCTTCCCCGCCTGCCCGGCAGATCCGGCAGCGAAACCGTATTGCTGTCGCCCACGGAAACGCTTAGTACGTTTCCCTTGCGATCCAGAAATATGTTCACCTCGCGGTTTATGGCGCCCGTGATTTTTGCCATCTGTATTGCAATTTCCGGGGACACCAGCTGCCAGGGAGGGACCCGTAGCTGGTACAGCTGTTCCAGCATTGCGATAATGTTATTTTTTAATCCTTCTGTATTCCCCAGAATTTCTTTCATTCCAGACCCAACTCCTTAATCTTTGGAATGCGCCGGCTCAATATTTACCTTGTAACCGCGGATACTGTTTTTATGCATAACCGCCAACACCTTTTCGGCATACTGCTCCGGTACCTCGACAAAGGAAAATTTATCAAAAATATTAATCAGACCAATGGAACGGCCGGGAATATCAGCTTCCCTGGCAATCGTCCGCACCAGTTCGGGAACCGTAATCTTCTGGCTGCGCCCAACATTCAGGAAGAACCGCACCATGCCGGGACGGCCGCCGGTATTAGCCAGACTCTGATCCGTCAGATCGCTGATAGTATTCTTTTCTTCCGTAATTTCAAGGGCTCTGTTCCCTTCCTGCATCAGTTTCAGCGCAGCAGCGGCAATTTCTTCCAGTTCGTATTCCTTGCTTAACGCAGTCACAACCGGCATGTAATTGCCGTAATTCCCCATTTCCAGCAAGGACTGCATCCTGGAGATGATCTGCTCCCGCTGGTGCTCCAGAACATCGCTGGTAGTCGGCAGTTCACGGCGGCGGATACGCGTTTTTGCAATCCGTTCAATCAGTTTTAACTGACGGAATTCCCTGGGAAGAATGAACGTCAGCGCCACGCCGGTATTGCCTGCCCGTCCGGTACGGCCAATACGGTGCACGTAACTCTCCGGATCCTGCGGTATATCAAAGTTGATGACATATTGCACGTTATCAATATCCAGACCGCGGGCCGCCACATCTGTGGCAA
>JAFSOW010000108.1 GCA_017443165.1 Acidaminococcaceae bacterium
CACGACAGGTTTTGGCAGGCGTACAGACGAATGAATCAGTGTTTCCATTAAAAAGACTGTACGCTTTGGGCTTTAGCAGGCGTTGCGCCTGCCCGAGCGTACAGTCTTTTTGTTTCAGTCCGGTGTTTTGCTGTGCCGGTTAAAGGATTCCCATGACCGTCTTAAAGTCTTTCAGGTAATGTCGGGAAACCGGCACTTCTTCTTTTTCGTAGTGGTTCATGATCAGCAGATAGGTGTCGTTAAACCAGGGTTCGATTTCTTTTACCATGTTTATGTTGACAAGAAAGCTTTTGTTCGTCCGCAGGAAGCCGGAACGGTTCAGGCGGCTTTCCACGTCCTTCAGCAGCAGCCTGGATTCCAGGATGCCCCGTGTGGTATAGAACTGGAGCTTGCCCTGCAGCGTTTTGATCAGCACGATTTCTTTTTCCGGATTGAGGACGATAAACTTGTTTTCTATAGCCAGCACAAAATTGTTTTTGGAATTAATGATCTCGCCGATCTGTTTATTGGACTCCTGTTCTTCCATGTTCTGCTTTACGCGGGAAATGGTTTTGCGGATCCGTTCTTTGGTATAAGGTTTGAGGATATAATCAAACACGGCAAGGTCGAATGCCTGGATGGCAAACTGCGCGAAGCCCGTACTGAATACGATGCGGGGCATGGAAAGGATATCATCGCTCATCTGTTCCATTGCCTGCACTGTCTGAATTCCTGTCATTACAGGCATTTCAATGTCCATAAAGACCACATCGACTGAATCTTTTTTTAAGAACTCCAGAAAGCCCCGTCCTGTTGAAAACTCGGCTACAACGTCCACATTTTCCATTTCCTGCAAAATGGAAGTCAGTTCGTACCTGGCCGGCATTTCATCATCCACAACTGCTGCCCGGATTTTTATCATAATGTCCTCCTTGTCAGCGGTATTTCAAAAAAGACCATGGTCCATGCATTTTCACTGCTGGTAATCTGCAGTCCGCTTTTCTCTCCATAATAGGCCAGAAGCCGCTTATGCACGTTTTGCAGGCCGACGGATTTCCTCTGCCCGCTTTCCGATTCTTCCTCTGAAGAAGGCGGTTCTTCTTCCGTCAGAAGGCGGGATAATTTTTCTTTTGGAATCCCCACCCCGTTATCATACACATAAAGGCGGACATTTTGTCCGTGCGGCGCGGCGCCGATCTCTACGGTTCCGCCGCTTTCCCGGGGCAGCACGCCGTGTTTGATGGCGTTTTCCACCAAGGCTGCAGGATCAGGCAGGGGAGGTTGAAATCCAGGTAATCAGGCAGGTTGTAAGTCACTTTAAGGCGTTCCCCGAAACGGGCCATCTCAATGTTGACATAGGCCTGGATATGCCTGATCTCCTGGCGGAAATTGATGAATACGCTTTCGTTGTTCAGGCTGTGCCGGTAATAATCTCCCAGATAGATGATCAGGTCTTTTGCTTTTTCCGGGTTGCTCCGGCAGTAATAACTGATCGTATTTAACGCGTTAAACAGAAAGTGGGGATTGATCTGTGCCTGCAGTACCTTTACTTCCGCTTCCGAAAGCAGGACGGCCTGTTCTTTCAGCTTGTTGATATCAACCTGGATCTGCAGCAGGCTGCAGAGACCGCGGAACAGCTCCATTTCGAAATTGGAAAAATCTTCTTTGGCATCTTTGCTGATGACAAGCAGCTGCTGGTTTTTCGCTTCTTTGTAAATGGGAAAGATAGCGGTATTATAACTGCCGAGGATGTTTTTCTCAATGTTGCTTCCAAAGTAGTAGTTTTTTCGTTTAATATATTCCCCGGCAATTTCCGGCTCAACGCCCTCGGCGCAGGAAAGGGCAACGATCCTCCGCTGGGATAAAACAGCGGCCCAGGATACGCCGGCGGTGGATTCCAGCACGATATCGACAATGGACTTTATGGTTTTGGAGTTATAACCTTCCTGCAACACGTTGATGGCGAGGTTCATTACGCGGAAAGATGTTTCCGCCGCTTCGGCCTTGGCCCGTTCCTGACGCCGGTAGTTATCTTCGATGACACCTGCGAACAGCGCGATGGCGACAGGGTTGGTCAGCAGCATGGAAGGCGCGATGGCCTTGACTAACGCCAGGGCGTGGGCGTAGGGTTTTGCCATCACCAGCAGCAGGACCATATGCAGTGCTTCAAACGTAAAACCGATAGCAAAGGCGTAGGGCCACATTTTTTTCTGCTGTTTGAACCAGCCGGACAAAAAGCCGGCCATTACACCCTGCAGGATGGTGATCAGGCCGCTTTCAAAGGAAGAAAGGGTGATGGGGGAAATCATGCGGTGTACGCCGACGATGGTGCCGGTAACAGCGCCCACCACGGGACCGCCTAACAAACCGCCTACAATGACACCTACGGCCCGGGTATTGATGATTCCGTAAGGGGTACGGATGCCCCAGTAGGTGCCCAGAATGCCGATTACGGAAAACAATACGATAAAAATCAGCTTGTTTTTTGTTGTATATTTTTTTTCCGCCAGGGCGCTGTTAAAAATACGCGTCTTGCTTAACAGCATGATAATGGCGAGGAACAGGGAGGTTCCCAGCCACAGCTGCTGGATTTCGATTCTGGCAGAATCCAGGATGGAAAGCTCAAACACGAAATATACAACTCCTTTACCGTAAGCGCAAACCGCCCGGCAAGTTGACCGTGAAACTGTGTCAGTGCGGTTTTCTTCCATTATAGCGTGAAATAAAAATGCTGACAAGAAATAAAAAATCCTTCCTCTGCAGATGCGTCTCACATCACACCCGCAAAGGAAGGAGAATTGGTTTTATCTGGGCTGTTTATGACGGGAAGGAAGGTAGGTTGAATCCGTCATGAAACAGCCCTTGATATTAAACTGTAATGAATTATTCGCCTAATTTGGCTTTGGTGGTAGCTTCGTCCCAGCCGAAGAATTCTTTCATGATTTCGTTGGTATCTGCGGCCAGCAGCGGAGCCGGGGTCAGAACTTCGCCCGGGGTTTCGGACAGTTTGATCGGGATTCCGGGCACTTTCAGCTTGCCGGCAACCGGATGCTCAACTTCTACGATCATGTTGCGGGCGATGATGGAAGGATCTTCCATAACCTGGGCAACATTGTTGATCGGAGCGCAGGGAACGCCTGCTGCTTCCAGTTCGGCAATCCATTCTTTGGTGGTACGGGTCTTCAGAACTTCGTTCATCAGGACGGTCAGTTCTTCAACATTTTCCGTACGGTGCGGGTTGGAATCGAAACGCGGATCGTTGACCCATTCCGGTTTGCCCATAACGTCGCAGAGTTTCTTCCACAGACGGTCGTTGCCGCTGCCTACGATGATGGAACCGTCTTTGGAGGTGAAGTCCGCAAACGGGGTGATGGAAGGATGACGGTTGCCGATCGGGCCGGGGGCTACGCCGGTGCATACATAACGGGCAATAGCATTTTCCAGAATGGCTACCTGGCAGTCCAGCATAGCAACGTCAACCAGCTGGCCTTTGCCGCTGGATACGCGATGATACAGGGCCATCATAACGCCCAGGCAGGTGAACAGGCCGGCAAATACGTCGCCAACGGAAGCGCCGACACGCATCGGATGACCGCCTTTTTCACCGGTGATGCTCATGATGCCGCCCATAGCCTGAACAACTACGTCATAAGCGGGTTTTTTGGTGTAGGGGCCCGTACGGCCGAAGCCGGAGCAGGCTGCATAAATCAGGCGGGGGTTAATCTCTTTCAGGACATCCCAGCCCAGACCGAATTTTTCCATGGTGCCCGGACGATAGTTTTCTACAACTACGTCAGCCTGTTTTACCATTTCTTTGAAGATTTCGCAATGTTTCGGATTCTTGAAGTCCAGGGACATGGAGCGTTTGTTGCGGTTCAGGCTCATGAAGTAAGCGGATTCGGTGCCCAGGAACGGGGTGAAAGCGCGGGAGTCGTCACCTACTTTCGGCGGCTCGATTTTGATTACGTCGGCGCCGAAGTCAGCCATCATCATAGTGCAGTACGGACCAGCCAGTACGCGGGACAGATCAAGAACTTTAATACCTTTTAACGGACCCATTAATACATTACCTCCTTGGAATTGAATAAATTAAATGGATTCATGATGCACAACATTATTAATCAATACAGGTGTTTCTTATGCAATGATAATTTCTAACAGTATTTTGTATTTCAATTATTTTTTGTTGGTAGCCATGAAATAAGCACGGGCGATCAGAACAGCGATGATGATGTTGATCAGCATGGTCAGGCCGCCGGGGATGCCCAGCTTCGGAACGATCATGATGCCTGCCAGGGAAGAAAGCAGAATGATAACGCCCAGTACGAAGTTTTTGCTGGCCAGGTCGGCGTAAACAGCGCCCAGCACGCAGGGGAGAACGAAACCGAACATTTTCATGACGAACTTCGGCATCAGGGGCATAACCTGTGCGCCAACCAGTGCGAAGAAGGAGATCATGATAACGGTTACGAATACGGATGCGCAGATACCGATACAGGACATGATTTCCGCTTTCGGGGTGCCCTGTTCGCAGTTGGTAACTTTCTGCGCCATGTTGGCAGCCGGGGCGCGGACTTCACCTACGTTGCCGCAGATCCAGCACATGAAAGTACCGGCCATGTTTACGATGGGGAAGAAGGATACCGGCTGTACGATATAGCCTACACCGAATGCGGCGGCAGCAGCCAGCCACAGCTGCAGAAGCTGTCCAACGGACGGGAACTGGCCGGTGATTGTGGAAACATAGATTGCCGGAATAAAGTTGCAAATTAACGCGATGGTTACAAAGAGAAGACCCATTGTCTTGGCACTGGATCTGAAACCCTGAATAATTTCCTGATCTTTATTCATATCGATTCACCTCCGATTACATAAACATGGCGGCACAGAACATGCCGACCAGCATGGCCAGACCCAGGGAGAATTCCTGGATTTTTTTGTTGCCTTTGAAAATTCGGCCGATAATCAGCATCGCGATGAAGGATACGATAGCCGCGAACAGGTTTTTCTGATTTACCACGCCTTTTTTGATGATGGCGTTGCCTAACAGGGTGGAGAACAGACCGAGGGCAGCCGCAGCCATGAACAGTTTTACCCAGGCGGCGTTGAAGTTATCCCGCAGGTACTCAACAGCCTTGTTCAGGGACGGGGCGCCGTAGCCGCCGATTACAATCCAGCCGGAGTTGTTCAGGGCCATGCCCCACAGGGCGAACACGAAGCCTAACATGGTCAGTTTGCCGGCTTCCAGGGAAGAACCTGCCATACCGGTTGCGATGGCGGACATTGCCAGCTCGGTACGGGCTGCGCCGATATCGTTCATACGCATCCAGGCGGTAGGTCCGCCTAATACTGCCATCAGGGCGATCAATACGATTACAGGTGCGAACGCAGGTCCGATAGAGGTAAATACCGCGGAGCGGAAACCGGTCATGCATTCTTCTCTGGGAATGCCCATTTTATCGGCGTTCTTTAAGCACAGGCGGAAGAACATCAACGCCATTAAAAAGATGTTGATGATCATGAAGCTGGACATTACCCACAACATGGGGGAATTCATTATATCTTTTACTTCCATGATAATTTAACACTCCTCTCTAAGCGATACAAAATACTACTTTAGAAACTATCCTCCTTTCCTGCTATTTTTTACATTATATTCACATTTTTGCGGGAAATGTTAAAAAAAAGGCTAAGTTGCGGAAAACAAAGGGTAAGTTACGGAAGTAAAAAAGAAGTCTTTTACAGGATAAAAATCCGTGAAAGACTTCTTTTATTAAGGGTAATTCCTGTTAACAGGAAAATGTTGTATTACATTACGGAAGGCCGGCGTATATATTGTGTTTCGGCGTTTGTTTGCCTGCGGGATTTTCCGCCGGTCAATGCTTCAACAGCATATCCGGTTTTTATTTTACGGTTGCCTGATCAGCATAAAAACAAGGGCAACTGCCGTATAAGCAAGCACGGCGAGAAATGTCAGGGCTGCAATATAGACTGCCAGTTTCCGCATGGTTGCTCCATAGTTCTGGCACAGCCAGAACAGCACAAAAAAGAGGATGAATCCCGCGATATAACGATAGGGTGTCTGCAACAGTATATCCATTCCGTACGACCTTTCTTAATGTAGACAATGATACAGGTTGTTAAACTTTTATGAGCCTTGTTATCAGTTCTTTATCTTTTCTTTTTCCAGGTGCCTGCCAGGTAATTGACAAACTGTTCCGCCGAACGGCCGGACAAAAAGCCATGGCTCATCTGCCATTTCTGCGCTTCTTCCCGGATTTCTTTCGGCGTGATGCGGATTTCCGGACGGCGTTTTAAGAGGCCGGTGACGATCTTCATATATTCGTCCCGGTCCGGGCGGAAATAGCCGATGGAGATGCCGAACCGGTTGGCCAGGGACAGCTTTTCCTGCTCCGTGTCATTCCGGTGCATGTCGTCCTGGCTGGCATCATACCTGTCGCTCCAGGTTTCCCGGATCAGGTGCCGGCGGTTGGAAGTGGCATAGATCAGAACATTTTCCGGTTTCGGTTCCAGGCCGCCCTCGATGATCGCTTTCAGGTATTTGTATTCCAGCTCGGTTTCTTCAAAGGAGAGATCATCCATGTACAGGATAAACCGGTAGTTGCGGTTTTTAATCTGGGCAACGACCCGGGGCAGTTCCTTGAACTGGTGCTTGTAGATTTCAATCATGCGCAGGCCGTCCGCGTAATACCGGTTCAGGATGGCCTTGATGCTCATGGATTTGCCGGTGCCGGCGTCGCCGTATAACAAAACGTTATTCGCATCTTTCCCCTGGATAAATGCTTCCGTGTTTTGGATCAGCGCTTTTTTCTGCATCTCATAGCCGATCAGATCTTCCAGTCTGGCATCGCTGGTGTGGGAAATGGGCTCCAGCAGTTCGACAGACGGGTCGTTGGAAATGCGGAAGGCTTTGTTCAGGCCGAATTTACCCACGCCGTATTTTTTATAGAAGCCGGTTACAGCCCGGTATACGCCGTTGGCATCCGTTGCCTGTTCAATGGCGCTGCTCAGTTCCTGCACCTTTTCACTGACGCTTTTATTGAAAATCTGTTCTTTCTTTTCCACCGCGGTAAAATTCTGGATGATGGAAAAGCAGTTCAGACCCAGTTCTTTTTCCATGGGGGAAAAATCGTAATCGAACAATTCCTTGAAAACGGCCAGGTCATTTTTGGCGAACTGGTTCACCGAGCCTTTATTGGCGCCCACTTTTTCGGAGACCAGCGTAAAAGGAGTCTCGGTCATGGCCAAAAGGAAGGCCAGATAATTATGCCAGAGGTTTTTGTTGAAGCCATAGGTCGTGGCTACGTCAAGCAGCCGGTGGATTTCCAGCAGCGTGTCCCGTACCAGTTCTTCTTTTGTGGAGGATTTTTCCTGGAACCGGCGGCAGATGTCGGAGAGGCGGTACAGGATGCAGTCGTCTCCCAGATTGCTGTAGATTATTAATTTAGATGTTAAGCGATACATGGATGATGTTTACTCCTGCCTGAAAAAATAATAAGTAATAGGTATTTAAGGTTTTTAACACGTTATGATTGACAAAATATAACAGGTAAGCCAGGTAAACTGACAGTTCTGCTGCACATATGTTGCAGCCTGTTAATCAGGGAAATGAAAAGGCTGTCCGGAATACAGACGACAACTGATTCCGGAACAGCCAGTCATATGCAAAAGTGATCCGTCTGTAAAAGTGCTTTACTCTTCACCCGGTTATTCTTCGCCCGGCGCACGGAGAATGGCGCCTTCCGCGGCGGAAGATACCAGCGCGGCATAACGGGCCAGATAGCCGTGTTTCACTTTCGGCGGCGGGCATTTCCATTTCGCGCGGCGTTTTTCCAGTTCCTTCTCGGAAACTCTGAAGTTCAGCTTCCTCTTCGGAATGTCGATTTCAATAATATCGCCTTCTTCAACCAGGGCGATAGGACCTCCTTCTACTGCTTCCGGCGAAATGTGGCCGATGCAGGCGCCGCGGGTCGCTCCGGAGAAACGCCCGTCGGTAAGCAACGCGACTTCCTTATCCAGGCCCATACCGGCCAGTACGGAAGTGGGATTCAGCATTTCACGGAAGCCGGGGCCGCCTTTCGGACCTTCGTAACGGATAACGATAACATCACCGGGATTGATTTTCTTGGTGCAGATAGCTTTAATTGCTTCTTCTTCCGAGTTAAATACCCGGGCCGGGCCGGAGTGTACCAGCATCTCTTCCGCCACGGCGCTGGCTTTAACGACGGAGCAGTCGGGGGCCAGATTGCCTTTCAGGATGGCGATGCCGCCGGTAGTGCGGTAGGGCTTTTCGCAGCTGTGGATTACGTCAGGACGGCGGACTTCCGCGTCTTTGATCAGAGCGCCGATGGTCTTGCCGGTAACGGTCTTGCAGGATTTGATGATGAGCCCTTTCTTTGCCAGTTCATGCATAACCGCGCTGATGCCGCCGGCTTCGTTCAGGTCCGTCATATGATGGGGGCCGCCGGGGCTCAGGAAAGTCAGGTACGGGGTCTTCTTGGAAATTTTATCAAACAGTTCCAGAGGCAGTTTGATACCGGCTTCGTGGGCAATGGCGGGGAGGTGCAGTGCTGTGTTGGAGCTGCCGCCGATAGCCATGTCAACGGTAATGGCATTTTTGAAAGAATTCATGGTTACGATATCTCTCGGGAGCACCTGTTCTTTGACCATGCGGACAACGGCTTCGCCGCATTTCTTGGCCAGACGGGCGCGGTCTCCCTGATAAGCGGCGGGAATCGTTCCGTTGCCGGGCATAGCCAGACCCAGTACTTCTGACAGGCAGTTCATGGTGTTGGCTGTAAACAGGCCGGCGCAGCTGCCGCAGCCGGGGCAGGCGGCCTTTTCCACACAGGTCAGTTCTTCTTTGTTGATTTTTCCGGCTTCAAAACGGCCGGCCGCTTCAAACGCAGTGGAAATACTGATATCTTTTCCGTCCAGGCGTCCGGGAAGCATGGGACCGCCGCTGCAAACTACGGAAGGGATGTTCAGGCGCAGTGCTGCCATCAGCATGCCGGGAACGATCTTGTCGCAGTTGGGGATCAGTACCATGCCGTCAAAGGCATGGCCGTTGACTACGGCTTCAATGCTGTCGGCGATCAGTTCGCGGCTGACCAGGGGATATTTCATGCCTACGTGGCCCATGGCGATGCCGTCGCACACGCCGATGGCCGGGACTTCAATCGGAACGCCGCCTGCGGCC
>JAFSOW010000109.1 GCA_017443165.1 Acidaminococcaceae bacterium
CATGCTTTCTCCACGGGAGATGGCGAAAGTTTTGTTGCTGAACGGGGTTACCGGCGCCATTACCGATCCCCATGAAATTACCAATGTGCTTGGTGAAAACGGGTTCCGGTTTATGCTGGAAGAAACAGCGGGAATTCCCTTTTCCGCTTACATGATGGTTCCTTCCTGCGTTCCGGCGACGGACATGGATACTTCCGGTGCCCGTATTACTCCGGAAAATATGGAACGCTTGCGCAATTTAAGTCCCAGGGTGCTGGGTCTGGCAGAAATGATGAACTTCCCCGGAATTCTGTATAAACAACAGCTGGAAATGGATAAGCTGAAGCTGTTCTACAAACAGAAGATGGATGGGCATGCCCCGGGAATTTCCGGCAAGGAACTGAATGCCTATGTGTCTTCCGGAATTACGACAGAGCATGAGTGCGTGACACCTGCGGAAGCCCTTGAAAAAATTAAACGGGGCATGTACGTGTTCCTGCGGGAAGGCAGCGCGGCTCACAATCTGGTTGACCTGCTTCCGGTATTGGAAAGGGCGGATAACCGCCGGCTTTGCCTGTGTACCGATGACCGCCATGCGGACGATCTGATCGAGCAGGGCAGCATCAACTACCTGTTGGAGATCGGTGTGGCCCACGGCTATGAGCCGGAAGACCTGATTCCCATGGCGACGCTGAACATTGCCGAGTGTTACGGACTGCAACAGACCGGCGCTCTGGCTCCGGGTTATCAGGCGGATATTGTAGCTTTTGAGGATCTCCGGTCCTTCCAGCCGGTTCACGTGGTGAAGGGCGGCGCACTGACAGTGAAAAACCGCAGGCTGTTATGGAAGAGCGAACCGGTGCTGAAGATGCCGGGCCAATCCATGAACATGCCTGAAGTGACAAAAGAAGATTTTAAAATTCCGGCGCGTCCCAATATGAGGATGCGTGTAATCGGTATCAGCCAGACCCAGCTGCTGACTACGAAGCTGCATCTGGACCCCACTGTCCGCAATGGGGAAGTTGTCAGCGATACAGAACGGGATGTGCTGAAGATGGCGGTGTGCGAGCGCCATCACAATACGGGCAACATAGGGCTGGGTTTTGTTTACGGATTTGGCCTGAAGAAGGGCGCTATCGCAACAACGGTAGGACACGATTCCCACAATTTGTCCGTGGTTGGCACTAACGATGAGGATATGGTGGTTGCCGTGAACCGCCTGCGGGAAATCGGCGGCGGCCTGATCGTTGTGTCGGAAGGTGAAGTGAGGGCAACCGTACCGTTGGCAATTGCCGGTCTCATGAGTGACCGGGATGCGGTCGCCGTAAACGCTCAGATCAGGCAGCTGGAGTTCTGGGTAAAGGAACTGGGCATACCGGAAGAGTTCAGTACCTTTATGATCCTGGCCTTCCTTTCCCTGCCTGTAATTCCGGAACTGCGGCTGACGGACCGCGGCCTGGTGGATGTGGTGCGCTTCGAGCATGTGGATCTGTGGTGTGAATAGAATTTGAAACTGTTAAAATCAAAAACAGCATTGACGTTTTTCCCGTTTCTTTTGGGAAGACTTCAATGCTGTTTTGTTTTACTTTAGGAAGTGCTGGTGAATCCGAATAATAGAGTTTCCTTAATTATGAGTCTTTAGTTTTTTCAATACGCACGCCTTTCGCGTTCCGCAAGTCCGCAGGAACAACCTGTTGCCCTGCGTTCTTTTGCGCAGGAACCGCCTCCGGAATTGGCGTCTCAAAATAGACACTGCGGCTGGGGAACGCACAGCTTACGCCGTTTTCTTCCAATATCTTCATGACTTCCAGATTGAATTTTTCCCGCGCCCTGAGATATACGGAATTGTTGGGGGCCTTGGCGTAGCACACAATCCGGATGTTTAACGAGCTGTCGCCGAACTCAAAGAAGTTGACGTCAATTCCATCATTGTAAATCTCATCCAACCGTTCACACAGATTGCGGATCTGCTGACAGACTTCCTGCATCTGTTCCCGGGTGGTGCTGTAGGTGAGGCCCAGCATAAACTGGATGCGGTACTTTTGCCGCTGGGTATAGTTGATGATAGGCGTGTTGCTCAGCAGGTTGTTGGGTACATACACCAGCTCCTGATAAAATGTGCGGATACAGGTGCTGCGAAAGGTAATCGATTCCACGATGCCTTCCACATTGTTGGCGGAGATCCAGTCACCGATGACAAAGGGACGCTCCGTAATGATGACCAGACTGCCGAAAATATTAGCCAGGGAATCTTTGGCGGCGAAGGCAATGGCCATGGCGCCGATACCCAGGGAAGCCACAAAAGCGGTAATATCATAATCCCACTCGTTGGCAACCAGGACGATGCCGAACATAACACAGATCATATGCGCCAGGGCAGAAAGCATTTCAGCAAGGGTTTCATCAATATGCAGGCTGGAACGTTTCAGCAGCTGCATAATCAGTCCGTGACCCGCGTCGCACAGGTTGTACACGCCCCAGATGAGACAGATGATCAGGCTGCTGCGCAGAATCTTGTCAAATGCAGGATGCTGGGAAAATGGATTCAGGGGGCTGAGGACGATGAACGAATAAAAGGCCAGAATCCATAAGAAGGTCTGGATGGGATGATTAAAGGCCTTTACGAAACTGTCGATGAAATCATAATGGTACCTGTGTTTTAAGTATGCTGTCAACCGCAGGATGAAAAAACGGTAGCAGATTCGGAACAGCAGGATTGCGCCACAGGTAAGGATGGACGCTCTCCACAAAGGCCACTGGACAGCCCAAAATTCCAGTGTCAGTAAGGCCGAAGCCGCGGAAGTTGCGGAAGATAATAATGCAGTCATGTGAACTCCTTAATTTCTCTATAGCAAAAGTCAGGCAATCGTTGTTTTGATATCAAAAGTATTATACTATATGCAACGGAAAAAATTAAGGAAGAATTCACACAAGTTTCATTTTTTCCGCTTGTGCTTGTGCTATAATTGGTTTCGCCCGGGGGGGGAATAGCGCCGGTTAAAATTGTGATTATTCTTTATGTGTCCGGCCGTAACCCGGTGTTGTGACCGGGCAGGACATTACAGAATGCTGGCGTCGATCCCGGCGTGATGTATTGTGTGTCAGATTGTTATGTGTTTTTGGAAAAGGAGAAGCAATGGAACAGGTTTTGGCAGGATTTTCCGGTATGGCAGATTCGTATATGCTGGAATGGCTGGCGGCAGTTTGTCTGATTCTGGTGGCGGTTGCCATGGCGTTGTTCGATTTGCCGGGTAATACGCTGATGGCGGGCTGTTGTCTGGGCTTTGCGTTTTACGATCCGTCCAAGTATTTTGACATCCGTATCATCTCCGCCGTGATCCTTATTTACGCGCTGGGGGAGATATGGGAGTTTGTGCTGTCGTTTTTTGGCATCCATCGGCAGGTTAAAGATATCTCATGGTGGGGTGTGTTCCTCATCGGTTGTGGCACGTTTGCGGGCACGATCATGGGAACAACAGTATTTCCCGTGCTGGGCAGTGTGATTGGCGGCGCGATAGGCGCGTTTGCCATGGCCTATCTGTATGAGTATCTGCGGTCCCACGATATGCAGCATGCCGGGGCATTGGCCTGGCAGGCGGCAAAGATGCAGTTTGTGGCGATGCTGGGAAAACTGGTGGCGACGTTTGCCCTGGCAATTTTGCTTGCGCGTCAGATTTTCTTCTATGCTTAAAAAGAAAAATAGAAAAAATGTAACAGATTTTCAGGGAATTTGAAGAGATATAAAAAAATTAGCAATAAAAATACATCTTCAATTTGGTTTTTTTGTTCAGTGTGCTAAAATAAATGGGACAGATTGCTCTGTCCCGTTTTTTATTTTTGCAGAACATGTTTCCGGTTGGGTTATCGTATTGTGTACCTGCCTTTCCTCTCTGCAAAAACAGGGTTTGTTTTTTGGAGGCTCGCATTATGGATTTAAAAGATAAAATCGTTATCTGCAGCGGGAAAATCCGTCCCATTGCAATTGAATATTTACAGGATAAGGTGACGCTGAAAAGCTGGCAGCAGCGTGGGCGGGTGCCGGAGGAACAGTGGAACGAGTGGCTGAAGGAGGCGGACGCCCTGTATTCGACCGGGAACATCCGGATCGATGAAAAGCTGTTGCAGAAAGCGCCGAAGCTGCAGGTGGCGGCCCAGTCTTCGGTAGGGTATGATAATATTGATGTGGAAGCCTGCCATGCACGCGGCGTAAAAATCGGAAACACACCCGGCGTGCTGGTAAACGCGGTGGCGGATATTGCCTATGGTCTGCTCATTGATACCGCCCGGGGCATCGTGCGGGGCCATCTGCACACGAAGAACGGGTTGTGGGGTGAACGGAAGGCCATGGGCTTGGGCGTTGACCTTTACAACAAAACGCTGGGGGTAGTAGGGTTCGGCGATATCGGCAGTGCTATTGCAAAACGGGCGCAGGCCAGCGGTATGCGCATAATTTATCATAA
>JAFSOW010000110.1 GCA_017443165.1 Acidaminococcaceae bacterium
AGAAATGAAACAAAATGTTACTGTTGCAATAATTGTATACGGAAAAGTGCAGGGGGTCGGTTTCCGTCCCCTTGTTTGTCGTTTGGCAAAAGATAATAAACTGACAGGGTTTGTGCGCAATGCAGGAACCCATGTGGAAATTACCGCTACGGGATTGCCGGACGATATACAACAGTTATGCGACAGCCTCGTTAAAGCGGAACTGCCGGTGCGTGTTGAAAAGCTTTTATGTGAAACGGTTTCGCATCAGGCGTTTGATAAATTTATTTCTGTTGCAAGCACGGAAAACGACGAAGTAAAATCTGTGTCTGCGGACATTGGTATTTGTGAAAACTGTTTGCACGAATTAAAAGAAAATGATAACCGTCGCAAGGGTTATTCTTATATTTCCTGTGCGCAATGCGGACCCCGTTACACAATTATTCGCAAGCTGCCCTATGACCGTGTCAACACGACCATGGAACAGTTTGCGTTGTGTGATGACTGCGCGGAAGAGTACGGTGACATGCAGAACCGGCGCGGGCATGGGGAAACGATTTCCTGTTACCATTGCGGACCGCAGCTGCAATGTGTTATAAAAGAAGAATACAAAAACGGTTTAACATCTGACTGTATAGAAGGCACTTTATCTGCAAATTCTTTTTCCGATTCTCTGAAGCGGCAGGCCCAAGATAAACAAATAATTTCTGTCGCCGGTGAATTGCTGAAGCAGGGCCGGATCATCATGGTCAAGGCAGTGGGGGGATTTAATCTTCTTTGCCGTGCAGACAAGGCGGAAGTTGTAACGCGCCTGAGGGATTTGAAAAAGAGAATGTCAAAACCGTTTGCCGTGATGGTTACGGATATAGCGCTGGCAGAAAACTTTTGTTATGTCTCTGCAGAAGAAAAGGTACTGCTGCAGTCGGCAGCCCGTCCCATTGTATTGTGTCAGAAAAAACAAGACGCGGCAGCCTGGCTTGCGGAAAATGTGACGGATGTTTCCGATCAGGTTGGCGTGTTCCTGCCGTCCATGGGATTTTACAGCGAACTCGATACAGAGTTTCCTTTTATCGTTACCAGCTGCAATTATACGGGACAACCGATTATTTATAAAGACGAAGAAGCGCAGCGTTTTTTTGATGCGCACAAGAATATTGCCGCGCTGTTTACCTATGAACGGGAAATCCTTCGTCCGGCAGATGACGCGGTGACCCGGGTTGTGAATGGCAAAGTGCAGATTTTGCGCCGCACGAAAGGGTATATGCCGGAACCTGTGGCAAAGGCGGATCCGGAGGCAAACGTTGATGTTTCGCATAACAATAATCATATTTTAGCTCTTGGGGCCCAGATGGAGCCGGGCTTCTGTCTGACGGCAGAGGGAAGCTTTTTCCCGGCTGAAATCCCGGGGGATGTATCACTGGAAAAGACGGAACAGTTCTTTGCCAATTCCGTGCAGGACTGGACAGAGCTTCTTTCCATTAAGCCGCAGGCAGTTGCAGGAGATTTGCATCCCGGTTATGCAACGGCGCAATGGGGAAAAATGTTTGCGGAGAAAAACGGATTGCCGTTTTATCAGGTGCAGCACCATCACGCCCATGCGTTAGCGGTGATGGCGGAGCATCACCTGAAAGGAAACGTGCTGGCGGTGTGTTTTGACGGGACCGGGCTGGGTGCGGACGGTACCGTCTGGGGCGGGGAGTTCCTGCTTTGCGAAGGCAGTCGTTTTACACGGGTTGGGCATCTGAAAACAATCTCCATGCTAGGCGGAGATGTTTCCATGCAGCAGGCGTGGAAAACCGCGTTATGTCATCTGGCTGCGGCCGGTTTGCATAGTTGCGATCCACGCTTTGCAATTGTAAAGAAAGCGTTGCAGCAAAACGTGAACGCAATTCAGACTTCCAGCATGGGGCGTCTGTTTGACGCGGCGGCAAGTCTGCTGGGACTGGCGGATTTTAACTCCCACCAGGGGCGCTGCGCCATGGCGCTGGAATCGGCGGCGCGGATTGCGTTACGGGAAAAGATACAACCGTTGCCGCTTGCGTTTGCGATAGAAGAAGAGCGGGATGAAAACAGTAATACCAGGCGAAATGACGCTGTTAATGCAGGTGGTAATGGCAAAAACAATTTGGGAAAAGTAGTTTTCAATCCTGCGCCGTTATGGAATCCTTTGTGTAAGGCCCGTGGCAACGAAGCATCGGTGCGCGCCGCTGCGCTGGGTTTTCATTATGCTGTTGTCAGCATGGTAACCGATATGGCGGAGCGCATGGGAGTAAAGCAAGTTGTTCTGGCGGGGGGCTGTTTCGCAAACAGAATTCTGTTGGAAACCTGTACAAAGGAACTGCAGGAAAGAGGTTTTCTGGTTTATTATAATGAAGCTGTGTCCCCCGGTGACGGAGGCATCAGCCTGGGGCAGGCGTATTATGGGTATCTAATTTAGCTTATACGCAGGCTGAGTTGTTAAGCTTGAATTTGACTGGGGAATCTTGACTTCAGGGAAGTTTGACAACTGTTTTATTAGCAAGACTATAATATAATACACAAATTTTAAATCTCGGTAAAAATGAAAAATTTACCGAGATTTACATTGACAAATAAAAATAATTGCTATAACATTAATGTAACAGAAGGTGAAAAAAGATTACCGAGGTTTGCAAAATGTTATTGTCATTTAATGAAGCTGTAAAAGAATATGGAAATCAGTATCAGCTTTCTCAGGCCCTGGCACAGCAAAAGGTTTATAAAATAGAAGAGGGTATTTATTCCACAGACAAGTATGTATCAGAAGTTGTTAACGTCATGAAAAAATATCCCAAAGCGGTGCTGACAGGGGAATATGCATTTTATTTTCATGGACTGACAGATATAGTCCCGGAAAAATATGATATTGCAACACCTTCCAAATCTGCCAGGCTAAAGGATGCCAGAATCAGGCAAATTTATGTGAGAGATGACATCTTTTCTCTGGGTATAGAAGAAAAGGAAGTTACTGG
>JAFSOW010000111.1 GCA_017443165.1 Acidaminococcaceae bacterium
CCATAATAAAAACCTGGCTTCGTTTTCAGAAGCCAGGTTTTTATTATGCCTGTTCCCCTTTTCAGCAAATCCTCGGCAGGCCTTCTCCCCGCAACGGCAGCACTTTGCGGTAACTGCCCAGCGCGGTCAGCAGGAACACGCCGGCCCCTTCCGTAACCTCGCCGGCAACTACGGCGTCTTTGCCGTATTTTGTACTTTGCAGTACCGCCAATGCTTTTTCCGCTTCATTGCAAGGAACTGCCACCAGCATCTTGCCTTCGTTACCCATGGTCAGCGGGTCCAGTCCCAAAATGCCGCTGAGCCCTTTCACTGCTTCGCTGACAGGAAGTTTCTCCTCTTCCAGATTGATGCGGCAGCCGGACGCTTCCGCCAGTTCGGTGGCAACCGTTGCCAGACCACCCCGGGTAATATCGCGGATGGCGTGTACGTCAATCCCCGCGTCCAGAACAGTCTGCACTATGTGATTCAGCGGTGCACAGTCGCTCTGCAGGGAGGTTTCCATCTGCAGACGCTGGGTTAAAATCGTAGCGTGATGATCTCCCAGGGTGCCTGTAATAATGATGGCATCGCCCGGTTTCAGATTCGCAGCGGAAATCCTGCAGGCAGCCGGACGCACGCCAATGCCGGCCGTATTGATATAAACCCCGCCGTTCCCTTCCACCACTTTTGTATCGCCGGCCACGATTTTGACGCCGGCTTCCTTTGCCGTGGCAGCCATGGAGGCAACAATCTTTTCTAACGTTTCCGTCTCCAGCCCTGTTTCCATAATAAAGGAAGCCGTCAGATATAACGGTTTGGCGCCCATGCAGGCCAGGTCGTTGACCGTGCCGCAGACAGACAGTTTTCCGATATCCCCGCCAGGAAAGAACAGCGGCTCCACCACAAAGCTGTCGGAAGTAAAGACAGGGCTCCCCTGCATCTCAGGCAGTACTGCCGCGTCTTCCATTTTATTTAAAATTTCGTTTTGAAAATGGGAAGCGAAAATGTCGTGAATCAGGTGTGACGTTTCTTCGCCGCCCGCTCCGTGCCGTAATGCGATTTTCATATACAGTTCCTCATTGAATTCTGATTGCAAGAATGACAATTATGCCGTTCTGCTTTTGCAACCTTTAATTATTTTTCTGCTGGCATAAAACTATACATCATTTCCTTCACGATACATTATGCAGCAGGTTCCTTCGCTGCTGACCATGCACGCCCCCACCGGATGCTCCGGTGTGCAGCGTTTGCCAAAGTGAGGACATTGCGTTGGCAACGCATCCCCCAATACAATCCGGCTGCACAGGCATCCCGGTGGAATCCGGTCTTCGTTTAAACCGCGGCTTCCTGCGTCAAATTCTTTGTATTTTTCTTTTAGGTACAAACCAGAACCCGGCAATAAGCCGATTCCCCGCCAGACCGCATCGCCAGCTTCGAAGATTTCATCAACCATCTTTTGCGCCGCCGCATTTCCTTCCCGTTTCACAACGGAGGGATATTCATTCCACAGTCCGGCGTGCCCTTTGCTGCTTTCCAATACCAGACGGACCATCGCCCGCAACAGCTGGGGCTGCGAAAAGCCGCCGATAACCATAGTTTCCCCATAGGCTTCGGCCAAATCCTCAAACGGCTCGCTGCCGGTAATAACCGCCACATGTCCCGGACACAAAAAACCGTCTATCCTTCCTTTGCTGCATAAAAACGATAAGGCCTGGGGCATAGTCTTTAAGGCCGTCAGAAATTTTAAGTTTTTTATATTATTGTCTGCTGCCATTTTGATTACCGTAGCCCACACCGGCGCGGTGGTCTCAAAGCCAACAGCAGCTAAAATAAACGTTGTTTCCGGTTGCGCTTTGGCTTTTTCCAGCATCTCTTCCGGTGAATAGAAAAAATCCGCAGCGCCGCCCTGGTCCCGGGCTTCCGCCAATGACATTTTGCTGCCCGGTACCGCCAGCATGTCCCCGAAGGTCATCACCTGACACCCTGGAGTGAACGCGTACTCCACCAGCTTGTCGATGTAGGACGTGGGCGTCACACAGACGGGACAACCCGGTCCGGACACCAGTGTTATGGTTTCCGGCAACAGCTGCCGCAATCCGGTACGGTACAGCGCCGACGTATGGGTGCCGCACACTTCCATCAGCTTCAGGGGACGACCCTTATACTGTTGTAAAAAAGCAGCCAGTTCTTTTTCACGCATGATGGATGTCCTCTGTTTCTGATACAGATGATGCAGCCGTTTCGGACTCTTCCTGCGCGGCATCCTTAATTTCATCCGCTGCATCCGCCGTTGTTTCTTCCAAATCCCGGAACAGCGCGATCCACTCTTTTGCCTCTTCCGTTTCCACCTTCTGGATTGCCATACCGGCGTGCACCAGCACATAGTCGCCGGGCGCCACATCTACCATTGAAATATTTACCGGCACAACCGAGCCGGTAAAATCCACGCGGGCATGATTGTTTTCAATTGATAAAACTTTTCCCGGATATGCTACACACATAAGAACTCCTTAACATAGTTTAATTCTTCTTTAATCGCTCCAAATAATTTAGAATTCCATCAGTAATATCATGAATATCACCATCTAACCATCTTTGTCTGGACGATGATACCC
>JAFSOW010000112.1 GCA_017443165.1 Acidaminococcaceae bacterium
AACGTTTGGGATTTTGCGGACGCGCCCCACAGCTCTCCCTGGATGTCCCCATACTCGGTATAAATCCGCATCAGGTTATTTGCAGTGCTCTGCTTGAAATTCACTTCCTTTTCCAGCCAGCTGCCCCATTCACCATGAGGAACCATCTCTTTTGCTTCACAAAGGCGCTTCCCGATTTCAATGCTGTTGTTCAGCACCATCTTGCGGGTCTGGTCTGCAATCTGCCGTATCTCCGCTGCCACAATCTCCGGCGTCCGCTCCTTAAATTCTGCCTCTACGGCGTTTAATTCTGCTTCGGCCATCAATGCAGCTTTATCTGTTTTGGAAATGTCCATTACGCTCATGCCGTCTTCCTCACTTTCCCGTCCTTACCTTTTGCGTTCACCTGCTCCATGAACCGCTTCACTATTTTCTTTACTTCTGCCGGCGGATCCGCATTCATGTTGCCCCGGATCTGAACCATGTGCCATCCCTCTTTCACGCTGCCTCTCACCTCCATGGTGTACAGCGGCCTGCCCGGAGCTTCGTTAGCCCTCACAAGCAGAATGGTTGTCACGCCTTTCGCATGCCGTTCCGCATATCCGCCTACACAATGATGCAGCGTTTTGCCTTCGGCCACCAGTTCCTGCATACTCTCTGCCGGACGGATAAAATACTTTTCCCCCTTCCAACAGAAAATCTTGTTGCGAACTGCCAGTGTCGCCTTCAGCTTTTCTTCCAGTTCCTTGTTTTCCCGGTACCTAATCTGTTTAATGATATTGGCATGTCTTCTTTTTAAATCTTTGGGAAGGCTGTTACTTTTGTCCCGCAAATCCAATCCAATCTTTTTTGCGTCCCGGATGTAGTCCAACCAGTCTCCCATGGCATGACCAAGGCCACCTTCTTTCAAGGAATACTCCAACACTTTCCTGCCGGACAGACCAAGTTTTTCTGCCTTTGCATACATTGTCTCCAAAGTACCGTATCCTTCCCTTGCCACCTGTACGGACTGCTTCAGCGTCATCTTCGAATCAATGTTTTCCCTGACAAACGCCAGAACCGAAAGAACCGTTTCATTAACATGGCTTCCCGTAGACAGCTGCTGGCTGTTGTGTTCCATAACATCCTTCAAATCCTGCTTTGTGAATCGCTTTACCGCGCTCTTTATGCTTTTGGCTGCCCAGCTGATACCACCCTTGCAGCCTTTGCCCCGTATATGGTCTATCACCAGATTGTCCATGCCGTTCTTGATCAGCAGCTCTATCCACGGATGCAGGCTATACAAATCCATATAAGAGACTACGTACAGTGGATAGGAATCCCGAAACTCATACTGATTATAATGATTGAGATAATTCCGTTCCCCGCCGGCGAACAGATACTGATATGGCGTACCCTTTATGGCATCCAGTAATGTCCCGATGTTCATTCGGTAGTGTCCTTCCACTTTATCGTAATACGCAAAATTAGATTGTCGGAATGCGCTGTCCCTGATGCTCTTCACAAATTTTCTTATGTAACGGCTGCTCCATTGCCCGTTTTTATATTTTGTCTCAAGACAATGGCACTTCTGCCGCACGGTCTTGTGCCCCATCCGGAACAGGTACCGCTCTTCTTCCGAGAATGTATCTTTCACAACGTGGCCCGCATCGTTCCCATATTCACGGTAAATTTCTATCCGCCGCAATACTACCGCGTCCGGTTGTACCTTTGACTTGGCAAACACAGTAAGGCTTACTGTCCCGTCAAGCTGGCTCATGTCCATACGCCACTGGTGATAGACATTGAATGTGCAGCCGCATTCCGGACATGTCTTTTCTTTCCTGGCTTTGATATCTTTCCGCCTCTGCAACTCTGCCTCTGGTATCATGGCGTAACCCGAATGGCAATAGCATGATTCTTCCCGTTCCCTTCTCCATGCGTTCCGCGGGGAACCGGTATGCAAATTGTCGCCCGGTATCTTCACCCATTTTTTACAGTGGGTGCAGTAGGCCTTTTCCTTGTCTTCCTTATCCGTTACAATCAGGCAGTCGAAGCCTTCTTTCAATAGCGTTTCCCTGCCAAATGCTTTTATTTCCGGTGTGAACGTATCCGAAAAGTGACTGGAAAATTCTTTGTTTGTCATCTCCATGTCGCCCACCTCACAGAAAATCGTCCAGATCCAGATAGGTCCGCTTCCGTTTCGCTGCCGACTCATCCGGTGTACCAACTTTCCGGACTTCCGGTTTCATCACAACTTCATAGCCTTCAATTCCCAGTCTTTTAATAACCTTTTCAAAGGCCACATTATCCGGAATCCCGCCACCGTTCTTTTTCGCTTCATCCTTAATCACTCCCAGGGAAAACTGCAGCACATCTTTTTTCGCAGTTATCTTTTCGGCCAGTTCTGGATTCGTTGTTACCATATCAATTAAAAACTCGTGGATTCTGCAGTAATTGGCATCCTTCAGATGCTTTTCCTGTTCCTTATTCAGCTGATCAATCGCCAGCTGGGCGTTCCGCTGCCCGGTTATATCAATAACGTCATTCCCCATAATCGATTATCTCCTTTTCATCCTCCGTAAAGTCTTACCGCGCCCACAGTTGAGTAAAAGCTTTTTCTTCTGTTTAGCGTTCTTGCGCGTTTTAACAGCAAGTGTTGTAAATATTCCGTGCCATTTTTCATAAACAAGCTGTAAGAACCCACAAATACAAAGCCTCTCCCTTTTCCTCTAACGGCCTTTTCTTCCATCATGTAGAATCCTTTACCTGCGCTCTGTCTGAAATAGTGGCGAACAGATATCGAGCCAAAGAAGCTGTTCATCCGTGCACGTGCTCTTCCTATCATAGATAATTCCTCCCTATGATCCTCACAAACTCGAACCGCGTACCGCCCCTGCGCTCAAACTCCAGCTGACATTCACGCTTCAGCCACCGGTCCCTTTCCGGGCACCGATGCACAGCCCGCGGTCCCAACGTATGACAGTTTGCACACAACGGTACTTTAAAACCGTGTTTCTCGCTGGCAGCCCTCCGGGATCCGGCATATATATGATGTACATTGTTCGCTTTGCGGCCGCACAGGTAACAGCGTTCCCAATTATCCGTCAGTATCGATTCTTTCTTTGTCCTCATTTTTTTACCTCAGCGGAGCATACTTTCTTCCACCTTTCCGTTTCAATGCCTTCCGGAGATTCTCTTCCTTATACGCTGCCGCTTCCTGCGACGCTTTCTTTTCCTGATGCCTTTCCTTCAGGTATTTCTGATACGCTTTTTCGTAGTCTCCCCAACCATGAGGACATCTTTCACTATGACAGCCCGGTTTCCTGTCAGGACATTCCGGACTGCATGGGTTCGTTGGTCGTTTCATCCAGTTCCCTCTTTTCCGTCAGTTCCCAGAATCTGGGCGCTGTCCCGTACTCATTTTTTCCAATGTTGATTTTGCATTCACAGGCCTTTCGTTCCGGGTCCTCCAGCCTGAAAGCGCATTGATCACAGTTCTTCCCCTGCTGCTTGCAGTAGAACCGCAAAATGCGCGCCATCAAATATACCGTCATTTCCAGCATTCCGTCCCGGACCTTTTTGTTGTCGGCAACCTCCCTGGCCATTATCAAGTCTGCAATGCTGTGCAGCGTTTCATTCGCCGTCATTTCTTCCTCCTATACTCTTCCGCTGCCGGGCACGTTGCAAAGTGGCTCTCATATGCGGCAATGGTATCTACACCGTCATAGAACAGGTTCTCCTCTTTGTTCTTCCTGGCACGGATTGCTTCC
>JAFSOW010000113.1 GCA_017443165.1 Acidaminococcaceae bacterium
GTATCCACTTCATAGGTCACTGCGTCCCCAACCGCAATGGTTCCCTCTTCCACCGTACCTGCCATAAACGTTACGCCGTCCGGCAGCTTTTTCGTCTTGGTAACACGCATCACGCCCGCAGGGGCTTTGATCACGCCAATATCGCCTAGCTGTCCGCCGCCTTCCGCATGGAAACCGGTCACATCCAGGATCACTGCAGCGTCCTGTCCGTCAGAAACCGCATCCACCGGCTGGGCCTCCGCCACCGGATAAATCTTCATCACTTTGCCGGCGTGGGCGGCTTCGTCAACTTTTAATTCTGCCGCATTCAAATCGCGGTCATTGTACAAAACCGGACGTCCGGTCTTGTCGTCACGGGCATCCCGGGCCATCTTGCGTTGCACTTCCAGCGCTTCCGCAAAACCTTTTTCATCCAGGGTCATGCCGTGTTCTTCCAGAATTTCCGCCGTCAGTTCCTTGGGGAAACCGAAGGTGTCGGAAAGTTTAAAGGCAACGTCCCCGTCCAATTCAGTTTTGCCAGCTTCCTGCAAGTTTGTAATTTCAACATCCAGCATGTCGCAGCCGCTCTTAAGGGTTTTCAGGAAACTGCTCTCTTCCATGTGAATGACTTTTTTGATATAATCCTGTTTCTCACGAATCTCCGGATAGTGGTCGCCGTACATGGAAACCACCACATCCATCGCGCCGCCCAGGAACTCATGGTCGATACCCAGCAGGCGTCCGTGACGGACAGCCCGGCGCAGCACCCGGCGCAAAATGTAACCCCGCCCCAGGTTGGAAGGCAGGATGCCGTCGCCGATCATAAAGGTCAGGCTGCGGGCATGGTCCGCAATCACTTTCAGGGATACGTCAGATTTCGGGGACGCGTTGTACGCCACACCGCTTTCCTTGCAGGCATATTCGATAATGGGGAAGATCAGGTCCGTCTCAAAGTTGGAAGGCTTGCCCTGCAGTACGGAAGCAATGCGTTCCAGGCCGGCTCCAGTATCGATATTTTTATGTTCCAGCGGCGTGTAAGTGCCGTCTTCGTTCTGGTTAAACTGGGTGAATACCAGGTTCCACAGTTCCAGGAAGCGCCCGCAGTCACAGTCCGGTCCGCAGTCCGGTTTGCCGCAGCCACGTTCCGGGCCTAAATCAATGTGGATTTCGGAGCAGGGGCCGCAGGGACCGCTGCCGATTTCCCAGAAGTTATCTTCCAGGCGCATGATGCGCTCATCGGGAATGCCCACATCTTCGTGCCAGATCTGGTAAGCTTCATCATCAGACGTATGGATGGTAATATACAGCTTGTCGCCGGGCAGTTCCAGTTCTTTGGTCAGGAATTCCCAGCTCCAGGGAATAATCTCTTTCTTGAAGTAATCACCGAAGGAAAAGTCCCCCAGCATTTCAAAATACGTATGGTGCCGGGCGGTGCGTCCCACGTTTTCAATATCGCCGGTACGCACGCATTTCTGGCAGGTAGTCACACGGGGAGAAGGCGGCTTCATCTTTCCGGTAAAGAAAGGCTTGAAAGGAGCCATGCCGGCGCCGATCAAAAGCAGGGTCGGGTCATCCTGGGGGATCAGGGACGCGCTGGGCAGCCGCATGTGTCCCCGTTCTTCAAAAAATTTCAAAAACCGTTCGCGGAGTTCATTGCCGCTCATGTACTTCATAGGTTCTCTCTCCTTTTGCATTTATAAAACATCTTACTATTATAAACAAATTATACTAACTATAAAATTATACGCAAAATCGCTGATAATGTCAATTTCTACAGAAAATAAAAACAGCTGCAGCCGGTAAGGTGTCGTAAAACCGTTCGTGTTTGCGAAGACTCTCCCGGCGCAGCGGTTATCTTTCTAACCTTCTTACTATAAACAAATTGCCCCACGAATGCCGTTCATCTTCAAGGTATTGAACCTGCATGTGCAGGTGGGTGCCTTACCGCCAGTCGCAAAAGTCCACTCGAAGGAGGCAGGTTTTTGAAAGGCGCGACATCAGGCTCCCTTGGTAAATTCGTTGGCTCAGCACGTAGAAAGATGTAACGAACATCGCAGGGTAACTTTTAAAAGTTTATTCAGTTTTCCGTTTGCAGGCCTTCGTTCCGTCGAGCGGGAATCGTGGCTGGCCTGTAAATCCTTACACCTATAATATAACAGACCCGGCGCATTTTTTCAATGCTCCGGGTCTGAATTTTACTGTTCTTTTAACACATTTTTAAAAACACAATGCGTAGAATTGCCAGTTTGTTAAGAGTGTACACAAAAAACAGAATTGTTTTTTTCCCTTCCGTTACCGGCATACCTTTACACTTTTACTTACTGCTGTTTCTTATCTTTTGCCAGCAGGGACAGGCGGATGTGCAATTCACGCAACTGTTTTTCGTCAACCACGTTAGGCGCTTCGCTCATCATGTCGTTGGCGTTCTGCGTCTTCGGGAACGCGATGACATCGCGGATGGAAGGACGTTTTGCCATCAGCATGATCATGCGGTCCAGACCGAAGGCCAGACCTCCGTGGGGAGGCGCGCCATACTCAAAGGCCTGCATCATGAAACCGAATTTTTCCTGCGCTTCTTCATCGGTGAGACCGATGGCTTCAAAAATTGCATTCTGTACGTCGCGGCGATGGATACGGATGGAACCGCCGCCCAGTTCGACACCGTTCAGCACCATATCGTACGCTTTGGCATACACCTTGCCGGGGTTGGTCTTTAACAGCGGCAGGTCTTCGTCGCAGGGAGATGTGAACGGATGGTGCATGGCTACCCAGCGTTTGTCGTCCTCGTTCCACTCAAACATCGGGAAGCGGGTCACCCAGGTAAAGCACAGCTTGTCTTTATCGATCAGGTTCATGCGTTTTGCCATTTCAATACGCAGCGCGCCCAGCGCCTGGGCCACGGTAGCCGGCTTGTCCGCCACAAAGAGCAGCAAGTCGCCCGGTTCCGCGCCGGCGGTTTCTTTAATCTTGTTCAGATGGGCTTCGTCAAAGAACTTGGCAATGGGCGATTTCACGCTGCCGTCCGGCTGGATTTGCATCCAGGCCAGGCCTTTGGCGCCGTAGATTGCCACAAAATCTACCAGCCCGTCCAGTTCCCGGCGGGGAATGTTGGCGTCGCCTTTTACGTTGATGGCTTTCACGATGCCGCCGTCGGCAATGATATTGTTAAACACTTTGAAATCGGAGCCGGAAACCGCATCCACCATGTTGATCAGAGGCATGTCGAAGCGCAGGTCCGGTTTGTCGCTGCCGTATTTGTCCATGGCTTCGTCCCAGGTCATGCGCTGCATGGGACGGGGAATGTCCACGCCCAGCGCTCCTTTGAACACATAAGCGATAAGACCTTCCATCATGTCCATGACATCGTCCATCTCTACGAAAGACATCTCCACGTCCAGCTGGGTAAATTCCGGCTGACGGTCGGCACGCAGATCTTCATCACGGAAGCAGCGGGCGATCTGGAAATAGCGTTCGTATCCGCCTACCATCAGCAGCTGTTTGAAGATCTGGGGAGACTGGGGCAGCGCGTAGAACTTGCCGGGGTTTACGCGGCTGGGCACCAGATAGTCCCGGGCTCCTTCCGGCGTGCTCTTGCACAGCATGGGGGTCTCGATTTCCAGGAAACCGTTGTTGTCCATATAGTCGCGCATCAGCTTGGTCACTTTGTGACGCAGGATCAGGTTGGCCTGCATTTCCGGACGGCGCAGGTCCAGATAACGGAATTTCAGGCGCAGGTTTTCATCGGTGTCAATGCCGTCCTGAATATAAAACGGAGGCGTCTTGGCGCCGTTCAGCACGTTCAGGGTGTGGGCCGCCACTTCGATCTCGCCGGTGGCAATGTTGGGATTTACGGTCTCCGCGTCCCGTTCCCGCACTTTGCCGAAGACCTGGATCACATATTCGCTGCGGATTGCTTCCGCATTTTTAAAACTCTCCCCCGCATCCGGGTCGATCACCACCTGGCAGATACCGGAACGGTCCCGCAGGTCAATAAAGATCAGTCCGCCATGGTCGCGGCGTTTGGACACCCAGCCGCACAAAGCTACCTCTTTGCCGGAATCCGCTTTGGTCAGGGTTCCGCAATGCTGATCGCGTTTAAACTTTTCACTCATTATTCTGCACCTCTGTTTTTAATATAGTTGTAATCTCAGCAAGAGGAATTTCCCGCTGGTTGTTATCTTTATCTGCTGCCTGCATGTCCCTCAGGGTCACACAATGCCGCGACAGTTCGTCTTCCCCGAAGATCAGAACAAATTTCGCGTTTAACCGGTTGGCTGCTTTCATCTGGGCCTTCATGCTGCGCTGCTGGTAATCGTACGCTGCGCAGATGCCTGCTTCCCTTAATTTTTCCACAGTGGTGAACGCAAGGGCCGCGGCTTCCGCTTTCGGCGCAATGGCAAACACATCGATTGCGTCATCCGCAGCGGGAAGCAGGTTTTGGCTTTCCAGCGCCAGGATCACCCGTTCCATACCCATGGCAAAACCGATGCCAGGCGTCACAGGCCCCCCTACTTCTTCCACCAGGCCGTCGTAACGGCCGCCGCCTAATACGGCGCTCTGGGCGCCCAGAGGCGTGTACTGGATTTCAAAAGCAGTCCTCGTATAGTAATCCAGACCGCGTACCAACGTGGGATCAATGACAAAGTCCACGCCGGAAGCTGTCAGCAGTTCCTGCACTTTTGCAAAATGCTCTTTGCAGTCTTCGTCCAGGCATTCTGCCAGCTTCGGGGCTCCGGCTGCCAGCGCATGGCATTTCTCATTTTTACAGTCCAGTATGCGCATAGGGTTCCGGTCAAAGCGGGAACGGCAGTCTTCACAGAGTTCCTCCAGATGGGGCCGGTAATAATCCTGAAGCTTCTTCCGATAGGCCGGACGGCATTCCGGACAGCCCACCGTGTTGATTTTCAGCTGTAAATCCTTCAGGCCCAGCTTCCGCAAAATCTGCACGGCCAGCAGGATGATCTCCGCATCCGCTTCAGGCCCTGCGGCTCCCAACAGTTCCACGCCAAACTGGTGGAACTGGCGCTGCCGGCCGGCCTGGGGCCGGTCATACCGGAACATGGGCCCGATATAAAACAGCTTGGCCGGATCCGGTTCCGCATACATTTTATGTTCAATGAACGCCCGCACAGCCGAAGCCGTATTTTCCGGGCGCAGCGTGATGCTCCGTTTACCCCGGTCAATAAACGTATACATTTCTTTTTCTACAACATCCGTCGTATCCCCGATGCCACGCTGGAATAATTCCGTGTGTTCAAATACCGGGGTACGGATCTCTTTAAAACCAAAA
>JAFSOW010000114.1 GCA_017443165.1 Acidaminococcaceae bacterium
CAATGCAGATTCTGCAATGTGCTAAAACTAAAACGCATAGTGCACAGCAATTATGGAAATACAACCCGTCACACGACTTTCTTTTTCCACGCGCCGGAATGATAAAACAGCAGGCCTACCCACAGCGGCGTAAAATTGGCCAGCGCATCCCCCAGCCAGAAGCCCATATATTTCATGTCCAGCACAATCCCGAACAAAACCGACAGCCCCAGCCGCAGGACAATTCCGTCAAACACAGCCGTGATAAAGTTCACACGGGAGTTCCCGCTGCCATTGATCAGCGCGTTGCTGCCGCTTCGTCCCGCGCAGCTGAAAAATGCCAAAATCGCAATGGGAATATATTCATAGCCAATCTGAATGACCGCCGGGTCATCCGTGAAAATCCCATAAACCTGTTCCGGAAAGAAATAGATGACGAGGGAAGCCGCCACAGCCACCGCAATCATGATGCGGTACACCGCAAACACAATCTGCCGCACCCTGCCGTACTGCTCAGCGCCAATATTCTGCCCCACCATGGACGCCCCTGCCGTGTTCACGGAATTGGACATCATGTTGACAGACATGTTGATCTTGTTGGCCACGCCGGCAAAGGCGGAAACGGCCACGCCAAAGGAATTTACCCAGGAGTTGACAAACATTTTGGAAAACTGTACCGCAGCATTTTTAATTGCCATGGGAACGCCCAGCTTCAGCAGAGATATGAGCATCTCTTTTTCCGGATGGAAAAATTGTCCCAATGTTAGCGACAAATGATACCTGTCCCTGTTTTTGCCTATGAACGCGGCACACAGCAGAAAGCTGACCCCCTGGCTGATAATGGTCGCCAGCGCCGCGCCTTTGGCGCCCGTGCCCATCTGCATGACAAAAATGACATCCAATACAATGTTAAGCAACGCAGCAAGGCTGATGAAATAAAACGGATGCTTCGCGTCGCCCATGCCCCGCAGAATCGCGCTCACTGCATTGTATCCGTAAACGAAAACAATGCCCGCCATGGAAATACCGGCATAGGCCAAGGCCTCCGCGAACGCTTCCGGAGGCGTATGCATCAGTTCCATGATCTCCCGGCGGAACAAACGTCCTACCCCAGTGACGCAGCAGGCAAAGACAAACAGTGCAGCGCTCATGGTCGCGACAAAACGGCTCAGTTTATCATGCTGCTTTGCACCGATATATTGGGCGATCAACACCTGGCCCGCGCTGGAAAACCCCATGGCGATAAACGTCATGCAGTTCATTATGTCCCCGCCGACCGAAATAGCGGAAAGCCCCACCTTGCCCAGCGTCTGTCCTACTATGATCATATCCGCCATATTGTAGACAATCTGCAGCAGATGGGACAGGAACATCGGCATGGCAAAACTGATAAGCTGCCGGTTCACGTTTCCTGTTGTAAAATCCGCAATCAGCGTATGCGGATGATGCTTCATGTGATGCATAACGAGTACCCGTTATTCTCTGTGTCTCTGAAAAATCCGCTATCTCTTTTATCGAATCTTTCTTATCTAATTCTAATCTCGCTAATTTATTCTATTATACCATTTATGCCTTTTAAAAATGTACAGAACCAACCCTTTTTTCCGCAAGGCTCCGTTCTGTCCATCCCGCGCAGTAAATGCTGCATTCAAACAGAAGAATAGCCGGAACCGCCATCATGATCTGGCTCAGTACATCCGGCGGCGTTAAAAGGGCGCTGACGATAAAGCTCAATAACACAGCAAAGCGCCGGCCACGGCGCAGCGTATCCGCACGCAGCACTCCCGCCTTCGCTGCGATGGTGCAGGCTAAGGGCATTTCAAAAATCAGGCCGAAGGGAATCACAAACCCCAGCAGGAAATTTACATAGCGGTCAATGGCAAACAGCGGCATGGCTGTTCCCGCGCCCGCATATACAAAAAAGCTCAGGGCCGATAAAAAGACGACACCATAGCCAAACGCCACCCCGGTCGCAAACAGCAGCAGGGAGAACACCGCCCAGCCAATGGCCAGCTTCCTTTCCTCCGGGTACAGCGCCGGCCGCACAAAGGCCCAAATCTGCCACAGCAGCACCGGGGCCGCCAGCACCACGGCACAGAGAAACACCACCTTCAGCTGCACATACAGCGCATCTGCCAGACCCAGATAGATTAACTGCACGCCCTGTTCTTTCACCGGGGCCGCCACGGCATTCATCACCCGCTCGGGTCCGATATAAACGAGAACAGCAAATGCAAGAGCAACTGCCGCCACGCACCGGATCAGCCGGCGGCGAAGTTCTCCTACATGTTCCCATACGTCCATATCTGTATTATTTTTCCGCAACTGCAGTTCCGGCTGGTTCATTTTCTTTCTCCGCGTTCTTATTCAGTTCCGCACGAAATTCCCGCAGGCTGGTGCCTAACGCCTTGCCTAAACCTGCCACCCGGCTGCCGCCGAACAACACCAGCGCAATCAATAAGATAACCAGTAATTCTGTCGTTCCGATACGTCCCATTTTTCATTCCTCCTGTTCTTTAAACCCGGAAAGCGTCTTTCTCTTTTCGCTTAACTTTTCAATAAGTTTTCCGTCTTCAACCTTTTGCGGCCGGCTTATGCGCGCCGTCCTCACCGGCTTCGCCTTCTGCCAGCGCCAGCCAGTTGGTTTTCATAAATCCCCGCAGGCCCACATAGGCACGGGCAGATTTTTTTGCAATACGGGGCAGATCCTTCGGTTCCAGCAGCAGAACCGCCAGAATCCCTATCATTACTATTTCGCCTAACCCGATTTCCATAACTCACACTTTCTTTCCTAATTCCAGAGCCTGGACAGGGAATTCCGTGCCTTCGATTGCGCTGCGGTAACCGCAGCCGGTCGCATAGATTTGTCCCTGGTCCTGCCACTCCATGTATTGGCAAAGACGTGTATAATGCGCTTTTAACGCCGTCATCGTCCAGCTGTCGTTGTTCCACGCAGTTGCCAGCAGAGCCGACTTCTTTTTATGGATGGAACCGGTACGGGAATAGAACCGGTCGATGACCGTTTTAAGCTGGGCGGAAAAGCCGAAATAGTACAAAGGTATTACCAGCACAATCATATCACATTCCACCAGCTTATGAATCAGTTTTTCTTCAATGGCATCCTTCTGCACGCAGGGGCCGTTCATGCCGCAGGCATCACATCCCCGGCAGGGATGAATATCTTCAAAGGCTGCGTTGAAGCGGAATACGTCATGACCTTTGCTTTGCGCCCCTTCGATAAA
>JAFSOW010000115.1 GCA_017443165.1 Acidaminococcaceae bacterium
GAAAGCTCACTGCGACCGCCAGGAACATGGGTTTCACCGGCGTCTTCAGGAAGGTGGCGAGAATCGCCACGGCCGTGCTGCATACCATGGAAAGCGCCACCCATCGGCCGCTGACGCATTTAGGCCGGAACACGGCCAGGGTGAGAGGCAGAAAGATGCCGCCGCCCCGGAGTCCCATGGATAGATAGTTCCAGAATAAAATCTGCGTATCCCGGAAAATGATGGAAAAGACACAGCCGATGATCATGATCAGGACGCAGCTGCAACGGTTCAGCTTCAGCAGGGTGCTGTCGTTTTTAATCTGGAACAGGGGCGCCACTATGTCTTTGGATATGATGGTACCGATGCCCAGGGACTGGCCCCCGATGGAGCTGATGAGGGAAATGATGATACCGCCCATGGCCATGCCGCCGATGAGGGCCGGCTGATGGTGCAGCAGATAGGTCGGCAAAACAAGCAGCGGCTGCACGCCCGGTTCCGCCACATGCATATACATGCCGATCATGGCGCAGGGCAGGCCTACCGGAATCGCTACCAAAGCGGCGGCAAAGGCGCCGTAGGCTGCCGTCTGGGGGTCTGTGGCGGAAAATAACGCCTGGATGTAGGTCTGGGTGCAGATGATCCCCACAAACACGGACAACAGATTCGCCGCTGCGTTGCCGGTACCGTTCCCCAGCAGACTGAACCAGGGGAAGTCCGGCAGCGCCGCACTGATGGCCGGATCCGTATGGATGGCCCAGAACGCCGTGCCGCCTGCCACGAACAGGCTGGCAAACAGGATGAGCATCTTCAGGATGCCGCCTACCCCGGCGCTCTTCATGCCGCCGAAAAACACGTAACTGGCTACCAGCAGCATTAAAATCAATGCCGCCGTCCAGACGGAAACGTCAAACACGGCGCAGATGATGCCGATACCCGGCAGGCAGCTGGACACCACGCTGAAGAATATCCCGATGGTGGTGACCCAGCTGGCGATGGAACCAGCGGTCTTCCCGTAATTCAACACCAAATATTGGGAAATGGTCTCCAACCCTGTTTTGCGCAGGGGACGGGCATATAAAAAGCCCATGACAATAAAGGTAATGCCGCTGGACAGGGTGAACCACCAGGCGGAAAGGCCTACGGTGGAAGCCATCTGGGCCGTGCCTACGGTGGCCCCGCCTCCGATGACGGTACCGGCGATGCTGCCTGCTACCAGTGGAAAACTGGCGCTGCGCCCGCCCAGACTGTAGCCTTCCGCGCTTTTTACCGCCCGGGCAACATAGATACCGCCAAAAATCACGACCGCAATGGTCAGCAGCATAATAATTAAATGAAGAAATGTAATATCTAAGGACAATGAAAAGGCCTCCAAACTATGCTAAGAGTAAACGCAATGATAAGATTATGAATTGGAACGCAGCCGGTCCCGGCGCACCGATGCGAACCTTGCAGCAGGATGCAGCCACGGGACGGGCCTACCCTTTTTTCCCATCTGCTTTCTTGTATTCAAACGGTTTGTCCGCAAAATCAATAACGTCCATGACGGCACGGGGCTCGCTGAACAGATACCGTTCCTTTACCCGGAACACCCGGCCGTCTTCCAACAGCAGGTCCGTATACAACCGTTTGCTGGTGCGCAGCCGTGTAAACACGCTGCCGGAGGGAAGTGTCTCTTCTTTCCCTTCCGCTGCGTCTGCGTTGGCAAAAATCAGGACCCGCGCGTCTTTCGTGGTCACCAGCTTTTCTTTCCGGTACGCTGCGGTACAGTAACGGTACCCCTCCGGATCTTCATTAGGCGTTGGCTTGCCAAGCTTTCCTACATGGTAGCGAAGCTCTGCCGCCGCAGGGCCCAGCACGTTGATGCCGATCCGGACCGGCAGGTTTCTCGGATCTTTCGGCTCCTCGTAAAAATGCAGCATGGCATTATCGGCTCCCCTCACACTGTTGGTGTCGGAAAGCTCGATGAAATTCAGGTCGCCGACCCGGTCCCCGTAAATATACAGATAATCTTTTCCGTTGGAACGGATCAGATACGGAACCCTCTCTTTGGCCCGCAGCATACGGGCTTCCCTGTCAATTTTATTCCAGATTAAGTGAGAGGCGCCGTGGTCAGAAACCAGATCGTTTTTTAACGTAAGGGAAAAGGGAAACCGGTCCTTACCTCGTACAATGGTGTACTTTTGGTTTGCTTTCAGTTTCACCACAAACTCTTCCGGCTGGGACGCGTAATCAAATACGATGGGCTTGTCCTGGGCGCAGCCGAAACTGCCAAACAGGAACAGCGACAGCATACATACAGAGAATAATCGGACCGAACGGGCCGAACTTTTCTTCCGGTTCGTTTTCATCACCTTGCCTCCAGAAACACAATGAAATCGTTTATATTATAACACGAAACCTTACAATTAAAAAAATACATAAAAAAATCATTTTCGGTTTAACACAATACGCTGCAAGTATGATATAATATTTAAGGTGATATGCTGGAAAAAGCATTGTAAGGAAATGCGGATGCAACGAGTCCGGCCGGGCGCCGGCGACGTAAACTGTTTTTCCTGAATCAAACAAAAATCACAGTTATGTGAAAAGGGGGAAGAAAATTATGATGAAAAAAGTTGTAAGCGCGGCTATGATCGCAGCTCTGGCCCTGAGTGTGGCAGCCTGCGGCGGCGGAGACAAAAAGGACGCCCCGAAAGACGGCGCGAAACCGGCTGCTACCGCAACGGCTAAAGTAGACCGCAGCAAAGAGTTTATCACGGTGCTGACCGGTCCTACCAGCGGTATTTACTTCCCGATTGGCGGCGCGTTCTCCAAGGTTGTGGGTGAAATGGGCTACAAGACCAGCGCTACGGCTACCGGCGCTACCGGCGAAAACATCAACGCCATCCTGACGGGCAAGGGCGAACTGGCCATTGCCATGTCCGACTCCGTAATCCAGGCTGTGGAAGGCTTCGGCGCTTATGAAGGCAAACCGAAAGCCACCGACCTGCGGGCTATGATGGGCTTGTGGCCGAACGTGGTGCAGATCGTAACCACCACTGACTCCGGCATCAAATCCTTCAAAGACATTAA
>JAFSOW010000116.1 GCA_017443165.1 Acidaminococcaceae bacterium
ATGCGCTTCGTCTATATGTGGCCATACCAGAATGAAATTGTCACCTACGCCCGGCGTAATAAGATTGATCCATTTCTGGTAGCCGCTGTTATCAAGAATGAAAGTGAGTTCAGGCCGGGGGCCGTGTCGCCGGTGGGAGCTGTCGGTATGATGCAGATCATGCCGGAAACAGGGGAGTGGATTGCCGGTCAGATGGGGTTGGCCGACTATTCCGTTGATTCCCTGTATAATCCGGGAATCAATATACGCATGGGCTGCTGGTATCTTTCGGAATTGAAATTCGAGTTCCGCGATAACCTGTTGCTGATGATGATGGCCTACAACGCGGGCCGTGGAAATACTCACGGCTGGATGAACGCCAATGGCTGGGATTACACGTTTGGGGAAATCAGAAAAATTCCTTATCCGGAATCGCGAAACTATGTAGCTTCCGTGTTACACGACCGTGACGAATACTACCGGCTTTATAAAGATAAAATAGAAGCAAAGTAAAACGGCGGATAATCAGGTTCCGTTACCGCTGACCGGAATCTGTTTCGTCGCAGGAACTTCAGTCGATAACTTTTGTTTCAACTGAAATAAAATTCACGTTTTTTTCACAACACTTACAATCACGTTAAATTTTTTTGCTTTTATATATAGACTGTTACATTTAAGTGTGATATAATTCTCACAAGTTTTCAGGAAACTTTTAGACCACATTTCTGTATCAGGAATTTATATGGAGAAGACACGTAATGAAGCCGTTGAAAGGCTTCTCTCCGGGTACCGCCGTTACTACAATGTGACGCGGTATGACGGCGGCTTCAACCCGCCTCCCGAAGAATATAAAGGAATAAGTGAAGCAGGAAAGCTGACTCCTCCGGTCCTGCCGGGGGAAATTTGTTTTGTCGCTCTTTGCGAGTATTACGAAAAGGCGGAGCAGTATTTCCTCTTCAAATCCAACGAGCTTTGGGCTACCCATCAGGAAGAGTTTATTTTCCTGTTCTCTGTAAAAAACCTGACGAAAGATTTTTTTGAGGTCTGCCGTGATTTTGCCTATGAAGAAGGCATGAAACTGGCCCATATCGGTCCGGGGCACATGTACTCCTACATCACGCCGGTCATTATCTGTGATACGGCCGAGTCGGATGCGGTTAAGGCATTGGAAAAGACGAAAATCTATAAAAGTTTCAAGTTTTCTTTTCATGGGTGGATGGATTTTCATGCAGCCTGTTTTGAGGCGTCAAAACGCAAGCTGCATTTTAATCATAGTGGTCTTTGTATGAAAAAGAGCCTGGAAAAAGTATTTGGGTTGCGCTGATCCTTTCCCGTCAGGGAAAAAAACAAGCGTCAGCGCTTCCCGGGGAACGCAACGTACCAGGCGTTCCCGCAAAGATGCAAGGGGGGTTTATTGTGAACACACTGGTATTACTTCTCATCTCCGTTGCTGTGCTGTTCTGCGGCTACGTCATGTATGGCGGCTGGCTGGTCAAACAGTGGGGCGTAGGGGAAGGGGACATCCCGACACCGGCCCATGCGCTGGAAGACGGCGTCGACTATGTTCCCGCTAAAGCACCCGTACTTATGGGGCATCATTTTTCGTCCATTGCCGGCGCAGGTCCTATTACAGGTCCTATCGGCGCGGCTATGTTCGGCTGGCTGCCTGTGACCCTGTGGATCCTGGTAGGCGGCGTTTTCTTCGGCGGCGTCCATGACTTTGGCGCCCTGTTCGCGTCCGTACGGCATAAAGGCCAGTCCATCGGCGAAGTTATTTCCGCCAATATGTCCCGTCGGGCAAAACGTCTTTTCATTATTTTCTCGTACCTGACCCTGATTCTGGTCGTTGCGGCCTTCGCGGCCATCGTGGCTTCCACCTTCGGCGCCAAAGTCGTGAACGGCGCCATTGACATCAAAGCCAGCGCTACCAACGCATCTGTGGCCATGGTATCCATCATGTTCATCCTGATCGCCATCGTATTCGGCTTTGCCGTATACCGCCGTCATGCTTCCATGGTGACTTCTTCCATTCTGGGCGTCGTTGCCATCGTGATCTGCATGGCCATCGGCATGAACTTCCATCCGTTCTATTTTACCACTACCACCTGGATGTGGATTATCGGCGTGTACATCACCATCGCTTCGGTTACCCCGGTCTGGATCCTGCTGCAGCCCCGTGACTACCTGAGCTCCTTCCTGCTGTACGCGATGCTGATCGTAGCCATCGTCGGCATTGTAGGCGCTCATCCCAATATCGATCCGAAACTGTTCCCGGCTGTAACCGGTTTCGCGGTTGACAACGGCAACGGCGTACAGCTGCTGTTCCCGATTCTGTTTACCACCGTAGCCTGCGGCGCCATTTCCGGTTTCCATTCCCTGGTTTCCTCCGGCACCACCTCCAAACAGCTGGATAAGGAAAGCGATGCGAGGCCTATCGCTTACGGCGGCATGCTGTTGGAATGCGTACTGGCCATCATCACCGTCTGCGCTATCGCTTATGCCCGGACTACCGGTCATACCAAAGGCGCTACGGATATTTTTGCCGGCGGCATTGCTGCCATGGTTGCTGCCATCCCTGGTCTGGAAGGCATGGAAACATCCTTCTACACCCTGCTGGTGCTGACCTATTCCGCTTTCTGTCTGACTTCTCTGGATACGGCTACCCGTCTGGCCCGCTTCATGTTCCAGGAATTCTGGCTGGAACCCGGCGAGACTGTACATGACGTGAAAGACGGTTTCCGTAAGTTTATGGTAAATCCTTATTTTGCTACGATCCTTACCGTTGTGCTTGGCGTTCTGTTAGGTCTCAACGGCTTTGCCAAGATTTGGGGTCTGTTCGGCGCTGCCAACCAGCTGCTGGCCGGTATTGGTCTGCTGGCGGTTGCTACCTGGCTGGGCAATGCAGGCAAGAACAACAAGATGTTCCTGTTCCCCATGACCTTTATGCTGATCGTAACTATCTGCTCTTTGATCCTGACCATCAAAAACCAGCTGGGCATCATTGCCAAAGGCGCTGCCCACTGGGGTCCTTACGCACAGGCGGGCATCGGCACCCTGCTGGTGCTGCTGGCCTTTGTACTGGCCATTGAAGGCTATCAGACCATTGCCCATCCGAAAGAGATTGCGAAGAGATAATAGTAAAACGATATATTAATGATTCAAAAGAGATGCTTTTGCAAAAAAGCATCTCTTTTTTTATCCTGGACGTTATTAATAGCAATGAAAAAGCGGATGTCCCTTTTTAAGGACATCCGCCTGTATTTTGAATTGGTGCGGTAGAGAGGATTTGAACCTCCACGGGGTCAACCCCCACTAGCTCCTGAGGCTAGCGCGTCTGCCGTTCCGCCACTACCGCATATTTCTG
>JAFSOW010000117.1 GCA_017443165.1 Acidaminococcaceae bacterium
GGGATGAACAATAAAAAGATGTTAGGCAACCTGCTGCTGTTGCTGACCGCAATGATCTGGGGCACGGCTTTTGTGTTCCAGCGTGTGGGCATGGACAGCATAGAACCGATTACGTTTAATGCGGCGCGCATGGCCCTTGCTGCGGTAATGGTGGGTGCGCTGGCATTTGGCCTGCGGCAGAGGCACAGCAAAGGTGTCCCTCGGCAGTCAGATGCCGGAGCTTCAGCACCCGGAACGGAAGTGAATGTAACACGGCAGGCAGAGGAAAGCGATTTGCCGTGGAGCCATACATGGAAGGGCGGCATCTGCTGCGGTCTGTTTTTAACGGCGGGAAGCGTATTCCAGCAGATGGGCGTGGTATATACGACAGCAGGCAAGGCCGGTTTTATCACGGCCATGTACATGCTGCTGGTGCCGATTCTGAATTTTCTTTTGTTTAAAAAGAAAAATTCATGGCTGGTGTGGCTGGCCGTTTTTCTGGGTGTGGGCGGCATGTATCTGTTGTGCGTGAAAGAAGATTTCACCCTGACCCGGGGCGATATTCTGGTCTGTATCTGTGCGCTGATGTTCAGCGGACACATTTTATGCTGTGACTATTTTGTAAAACTGGCCAGCGCCGTTGAGCTGGCTGCCATCCAGTTTGCTACAGCGGCCGTTGTTTCTGCTGTAATCGCGGCGTTTACCGAGAATCCGGACCGGGCGGGCATCGTGGCAGCCGCGGTTCCCATTTTGTACTGCGGCGTGGTCTCGGGCGGCATCGGTTATACCCTGCAGATTGTCGCCCAGAAATTTACGGATCCCACCATTGCATCGCTGCTTATGAGTCTGGAGTCGGTATTTGCTGTCATTGCCGGGTCGGTTTTGCTGGGTGAACAGATGAGTTCCCGGGAGCTGCTGGGATGCGCGGTGATGTTTGCAGCCACTGTCCTGGTACAGATTCCGCTGCCGGGCGAAAGAAAAGCCTGAACGGCTTTTGTTTGTTCCATGTGGCCGGTGCTGATTTATAAGAAAATTTTATACAGGCGCGGCAAGCCGGTATTTTGTGTACAATATACTTTTGAAGATTCCGGGCCGTTTTTACAAATAGTGTAATATCTATTACACTATTTTTTTTGCGGCTTATTGCCGATTGCTTTATAATTTAAAAATATAAGGGTTTACTTTTTTTTAGAAACAGGGCTAAACCTGCTGTTTTAAAAGGGGGAAAGAAAATGAAGATTTCAGAACGCGCGCTGGGCATGACTGCCTCTCCGATCCGCAAACTGGTGCCTTATGCAGATGCTGCCAAAAAGAAAGGTAAAAAAGTTTATCATCTGAACATCGGGCAGCCGGATATTGCGACTTCGCCTAAATTCATGGAAGCCATCCGCAGTTTTGATCCGAAGGTAGTAGCTTACGGAAATTCCCAGGGTGATATGAATCTGATCAAAGCGATCCAAAAGTATTATGACGCCTGGGGCATCCACTATGAAACAAAAAATATCTTCATCACCAACGGAGGCAGCGAAGCACTGGAAATGGCGATTTTCAGTCTGTGCGATCCCGGCGATGAAATTCTGGTGTTTGAACCCTATTATGCTAACTATACATCCTTTGCCAAACTGGCCAGCGCTAAAGTAACGGCAGTGCCTACCAGCGCTGAGGACGGTTACCGCCTGCCGGATCAGGCAACGATTGAAAAGTACATTAACGGCAAGACGCGGGCGATCCTGTTAACCAATCCGGGCAATCCTACCGGTGTGGTTTATACCAAACAGGAAATGGATATGATTGCTGCAATTGTAAAAAAATATAATATTGCGCTGATTGCGGACGAAGTGTACCGGGAATTCGTTTACGACGGCACCTACACCAGCTTTGGCACTTATGAAGAGCTGGAGCAGAACCTGATCATGGTTGATTCCGTTTCCAAACGTTACAGTGCCTGCGGCGCCCGTATCGGTTGTGTCATTACCAAAAATAATGACCTGTGTGCACAGTTTATGAAATTATGCCAGACCCGCCTGTGCGTTCCTATGGTGGAACAGGTAGGCGCGGCAGCCCTGTATGAAACACCGGCTTCGTATCTGGAAGAGGTGAACAAAGAGTATAAGAAACGCCGTGATACCATTGCGGCCGGACTTGCGAAAATTCCGGGGCTGGTTTCTTCCCAGCCTAAAGGAGCATTCTATGTAATGGTCAAATTCCCGGTTGACGATGCGGAAAAATTTGCCATCTGGCTGTTGCAGGACTTTGACGTAAACGGTGAAACGGTTATGATTGCTCCCGGCAACGGCTTTTACGCCACGCCTGGCAAAGGCGTGGACGAAGCCCGGCTGGCCTACGTGTTAAAGAGCGAAGATCTGGAAAAAGCACTGGCGTTGCTGGCTGAAGCGGTAAAACAGTATCCGGGACGTACAATCTGAAACAGATAAAATATAAAAGGCAGCTGGTGTTAACCGGCTGCCTTTTATTTCTTTTGTGGAAGGCGTCCGCAGTGTGTTTGTTGAGAGTGCCGGATGGAAAAAAGCCTTCGCCGCGTGTACTGCATCACGGCTGGCTGTTTTGCCAGGCCAGATTCAAATCATCCGGCAATGCGGATGTGATTTCCAGATTCGTGTGTGTCCAGGGATGTTCGAAAGAGATTTTATATGCGTGAAGCCCGTGCCGCAGGGGAGGCCCCGGGATTTTTCCGTATAAGTTGTCGTGCCAGAGGGGACAGCCAATGCCGGCAAAGTGTACCCGGATCTGATGGGTGCGCCCCGTAAAAAGACGGCACCGCACCAGAGAAAGATGCGCTTCAGTCTTTGCGGCGGAAATTACCCAGTATTCGGTTTTACAGGGTTTTCCACCGGCATTGATTTCCCGCTCGATGATGCTTCCGGGCTTCCGGGCAATAGGGGAATCGATGATCCCGTGTCCGGAAGGGAGGACTCCGGTAACCAGGGCAAGGTATTCCTTTTGCATACCCTGTTTGATCAGCTGTCCCTGTATTTCAGGCAGTTTGGCAAAAACCACAAGACCGGATGTATTCCGGTCCAGGCGGGAAACCGGATGCAGGTTCAGATTCCAGTCCTGTTGCCGGAAGTACTGGCTGACCCGGGCAGACAATGTATTCGCGTCTTCTTTTGTTGTGGGGTGGACAAGGACGCCGGGAGGTTTATTGACGACCAGGAGAGCTTCATCTTCATAACGGATGTCGAGCATATAAAGCACGCTTCTTTCAGGAGAGTGATTACCAAATTGTTCTTTTGCACATTTTTAATATACAATACAAAATAATAACGAAGCAAGGAATTTGTTTGATAGTTATTGATTTAACAAAAATAAAAAAAACCTTACTATATTATGAAGATTTCCTTAACTAAAATATTGTATCGAAACTGCAACTATGATATAATTCATTAATAGTCAGTTACAAATGAATAAGTCCGGGTAACTGTCTGTTTAAAAGGCAAGACGGTGAAATTCCGTCACGATCCCGTCGCTGTCAAACAGTATTTGATTTCTGTCTACAGTCAGCAACCTGCCCGGATCAACTGCACCGTAATCCACGAGCGATGGAATAGGCATAACGCAAAGGCGCGGAAGTTTGAAATCAGTTGCCGCGCCCTGGGTTAACTATGAAGATTTCCGCCAGTGGTAGCGGGAGTCTTTTTTGTTATTTTGGAGAC
>JAFSOW010000118.1 GCA_017443165.1 Acidaminococcaceae bacterium
AGATGCTGATGGAACTGTTCACTGTTTTTTGTGAGGTACTCATCTTCGGTAATGGGATCGGCGATACAAGCATACATATTCAAAAATCCCTTATCTTTTAACGCCGCTTCCATCGCTTCATACAGTTTTCTGCCGTATCCCCGGCCTTTCGCGTCACGGCCCAGATAGATGCTCAATTCACAGGAGCGATCATAGGCAGCCCGTTCCTTAAAGGGGCCGGCATAAGTATATCCCTGCACCACGCCGTCCTCTTCCGCCACGAGATATGGGTATTTCTGCAATGTTTTTGCAATCCGGCCGGTAAACTCCGCTAAGGAAGGAACTTCACATTCAAAAGATATCGCCGTTTTTTCCACGTAATAAGAATAAATTGCAAGGATCCGTGCCGCATCCTGCGTTGTCGCGCTGCGTATCTTCATATCGTACCTTCCCAGGCTAAGCCTTTCTAAAACTATTTTCCCGGATCCACTATTAAATGATTAACTATTAAACTATTTATCCAGGTCCACGATTTCGTACAGGTCGTTGCCCATGCCCATCTCTTTCATGTAGGTAAGCTGCCACAGACCGTGACGGCTTTCCATCCGTTCGATCAGGTCGTGGCCTTTGCCGTCGTGGAGGGCGTAAACCATATCCACGGAAGCCTGATCCACCGCCAGAATATCTTTGGAAGCCAGGATTCCGATGTCCGGCGTGGTTACCGGCGCAGCCGCAGTCCCTTCGCAGTCGCAGGACACGGACATATTTCGCAGCACGTTGATAAAGGTAATGTGTTTCCCGAAATGGTCCACCGTCGCCTTGGTGGATTCCACCATGCGTTCCATAAATTCTTCCCTGGCAATGCCCCACTGGGATCCGCTTTCACCGGAATGGATCATTTTCTTGCCAATACGTCCATCTGCTATGCCAATGGCCAGGTTTTTGTTGGAGCCGCCGAAACCGCCCATGGTATGTCCCTTAAAGTGGGTCAGGGTCACCAGGGAATCATACCTGGTGATGTGGCTGCCCATGGACATTTCCTTAAAGTATTTGCCGCCTTTAACCGGCAGCATGATCGTGCCTTCTTCGTCCAGGATATCCACCGGGCAGAAAGTCCAGCCGTTCACTTTCAGTGTCTCCCGGTGTCCTTCAGTAGTATAGCGGTCACCGTTATAGTAAGTGTTGGTTTCCACAATCGTCGCGCCCGGAATATCCTTTTCAATCAGTTCCTTCACCCAGGGACGGGGAATAATGTTAGGCCCGTTCTTTTCGCCGGTGTGCAGTTTAATAGCCACTTTGCCGGTGATATCCTGATTTACTTTTTCATAAATTTTCTGCAGCCCTTTGGCACTCAGGTCCCGGGTAAAATATACAACGGATTTCGCGCCGCTCCGCTTATCCACGGGAATGTATTTAGAACCGTCGGTGTGAACCTGAACCGTTGCTGCCGGTTTGGCTTCCGCTTTCTTTTCCGGGGCCGGCTGCTGTTTTGCCGTAGCACCGCCGCAGGCCGCAACCAGAGACGCGGTCAGCACGATGGGAAAAATCTTTTTCCAAGAAGTTTTCATAGCATCCTCCTGCATTTTAACAATATGACCATTAGAAAATAACGTGACTTCGATATAATTATTGTACTCATTAAAGATAACTGTAAGTCAAGTAAAATTTCTGTAGAAATTAAAAAACAAACTTTGTTGCCTAATCTTTCACTGCGTAACGCGCCGGTCCGGGCGTCCGTTATTTCACCAGACCGTTATCTTTCAGCCAGCGGTCAATGCCGCCGGTCATGTTCGCCAGAAGGCCGTCTTTCACCTGTGATTTCGGCAGTGTTTTGCGCAAATCCGCTACACTTCCCTCAATGCCGCTGCCGCCGCTGGTGGCAAAGGGCAGAATCGTTTTGCCGGACAGATCCTGTGCTTCCACAAAAGTTTTCACCGGCATGGGTTCAATATACCACCAGATAGGATAACCCAACACGATTACATCATACTGCTTCAGGTCGGGCAGCGGGCCAGCCAGTTTCGGGCGGGCGTCCTGTTCCACTTCCTGTTTGCCGACATCCGTCGTCGGTTTATATTCTTTCGGATAGGGTGTTTCCTTTTTTATTTCAAACAAATCGCCGCCGGTTTTGCTGTGGATCAGCTTCGCTACCTCGCGGGTGTTGCCGCCCCAGCTGAAATATGCCACCAGCACCTTTTTCCCGGTTACGCCGGTTGCTTTGCCGGTAACATTGGGCAGGCTGCCCCCGTTATCCGAGGCCGAGCGTGACATTTTGGCCAGCCCGATCAGAGAATCCGGGCCTTTGATGGCTACGGCAGCCAATAAAACAATAACAATCAGTAATACAATCCGTTTCATACCGGTTCCCCCATTCCTGATTTTAAAAAGCAAGGGCGGATTATAAACCATTAACCCGACTCAAAACATACTACCTTCTTTTACCAGTTCTCGTATCGCCGTTGCTGGTTCAGCCCGGCGATTTTCTGCATTTCTTCCGGCGTAAGTTCAAAATCAAACACCCTGATGTTCTCTGCAATATGTTCCGGATTGGCGGAACCGGGCACCGTGACGTACCCCGCCTGCACCTGCCAGCGTAAAATAGCCTGCGCGGGACTCTTGCCGTGTTGTTTTGCAATCTCCACAATTGTTTTGTTCCCGAAACTGTCCTTTGTATTGCCCCTGCCGCCAAACGGATACCAGCACTCTATCACTGTTCCGAAGGGCCTTACATAATTCTGCAGCGCCGTGTTCTGGTAGTAAATATGGTTTTCGTTCTGGATTACAGCAGGAACGATTTTCGCATAGGAAAGCACTTCGTCCACCTGCTGCTTCGTGTAATAATTGGAAATGCCGACAGAACGAATCTTGCCGTCTTTCACTCCCTGTTCCATTGCCTGATAGACCGCCTTGTCGTTGGAACCGGGCTGATGGATCAGCATCAGGTCAAGATATGTCAGA
>JAFSOW010000119.1 GCA_017443165.1 Acidaminococcaceae bacterium
CTTCGCCGCAGTTGGGGCAGTAAATGATGGGAATGGGAGCGCCCCAGTAACGCTGACGGGAAATCAGCCAGTCGCGGAGGCGGTAGTTAACGTGCGTTTGCCTGCGCCGATGCGTTCAATCTCATCGCTGACAGCGGACATGGCTTCGATGTTGGTCATGCCGTCGAACTTTCCGCTGTTTACCATGATGCCGTCTTCTTCATAGGCATCGGTCATATCTTCCAGCTTCAGTTCTTTGTCCTTGGGCTGGATAACCAGAATCTTGGGAATATCATATTTGGTAGCAAACTGCCAGTCACGGGAATCGTGGGTGGGCACGCCCATAACCGCGCCGGTACCGTAATCAAACAGTACGTAGTTGGTAATCCAGATTTGAACCTTGTGTCCTGTCAGCGGATGCACGCAGTCAAAGCCCGTGTACATGCCCAGCTTTTCACTGGTGCTGGAGGTACGCTCGATATCGCTGGTGTTGCGCACTTTGTCGCAGAACTCACGCAGCTCTGCCTCACGGGGATTGCCCTGCAGCATTTTTTCCACAATGGGATGCTCCGGCGGAACGACCACAAAGGTAACGCCCTGAATCGTATCCGGACGGGTGGTGTAAACCGGCAGCTTTTCGTTCAGCGCCGGCACGTCAAAGCTGAATTCCAGACCTTCGCTGCGGCCGATCCAGTTTTCCTGCATTACCTTAACGCGTTCCGGCCAGCCGGGAATCTTTTCCAGATCCTTCAGCAGCTCGTCTGCGTAATCGGTAATCTTGAAGAACCACTGGCTCAGCTGTTTCTTGTGTACTTCATGTTTGCAGCGCCAGCATTTTCCGTCTTCTACCTGCTCGTTGGCCAGCACCGTGTTGCAGTGGTCGCACCAGTTTACGGAAGAATTCTTCTTCACCGCCAGGCCGCGCTTGTAGAACAGTTCGAAGAACCATTCCGTCCATTTGTAATAATCCGGCTTACAGGTAATGGCTTCCCGGTTCCAATCATAGGACAGGCCCAGCTGTTTTAACTGGCGTGTCATGTTTTCAATATTTTCCAGCGTCCATTTCTTGGGAGGGATCCCATGCTCGATGGCCGCATTTTCCGCCGGCATGCCAAAGGAGTCAAAGCCCATGGGATGCAATACATTAAAGCCCCGCATGGTGCGGAAACGGGCAACCACGTCGCCAATGGAATAGTTGCGTACATGGCCCATATGCAGATTGCCGGAGGGATACGGGAACATCTCCAATACATAGGATTTGGGTTTGGCCGTATCAATCTCACGTTTAAATGTGTCGTGCTCTTCCCAGTACTGCTGCCATTTCTTTTCTATGGCATGGGGAGCATATTTTTCTTCCATCATATTTATAACCTCCCGGGTTTAAGTAACTAATTAAAAATTTTTTCATCCGTCCCATAGCTTTGTTCCATTATATTCTGATGAATATCCCCGAACATTGCTGTAACTATTAAATTATACAACTCTACACAGTATTCGTCAATTTTAATAATATTGAAAGAAAAAAATCCGTCCGGTTCACAACGGAAATTCCAAAATATGTCAGCACCTTTGTAATGATTTCATGTATAATAGGAATCAGATAAACACCTAAACGCTGCCGTGTTGACGGACGAATGCTATAATACTAACTGCCTGCACTAACTGCTGCGGGAAAAGGAGGGACTCTCTTATGAAACACCTTTTTGCTGTCATCACCTGTTCACTGTTGCTTATCCTTTCCATGGCTGCGGAAGCCGGTCCCCGAGAGGACGCTGCGGCAGCGGAACTGGCAAAACTGGGATTTCCCGGCGTTTATGTCACAAAGACCAGCTACGGCAATTACAATCACCGTTTTGTAGCCTTTACCACAAAAGGCTGTATTACCGCGGATCTCCGCAACGGACGGGCGGCTCTTCTGGAAAACGCGGACGAAGTCGTGCCGAAGCTGATTGATCAGCAAAAAAATCCCAGTGACTGCCTGAGCATCCTGCACTTTGCCGTTCCCAACGATACCCGTGATAAGGACGTAAACGCGGGCTGGTGGGAAGGGACCACCCATCATTTCCATGTGTACGCCCTGTATTCCATAGCAAACGCGGGATATATTGTGGATGGAGGTCTTTTCACCGCTTCCGGCGCGAATGCGACCCACTATCATGACTATCTCTATGAAAAGAAAAACTGCGAACTGGCGATCAATACGCTGGACGAACTGAATTTCCTCATCCGGAACGGTGACTTTTCCCCTGCTGATGTGAAGCCCGAAGCGGATTTCACTTCCGAACAGGCCATGGAACGGGTCCGCACCTTCTACTATAACCTGAACCAAAAATATTATGACGAAGCCTACAACATGTTTTCCGAAGCGTGGAAAAGCCAGGTCGGCTTTAACGGATGGCAGTCCGGCTTCGCCACCACGGTCAGCCAGGAAGTCAGGGTGCTGAACTGCGACAGATCCGGCGGGGTCTGCCGTGTATATTTCCAGCTGCATGCCGTGGACAATATTGACGGAAAGCTGGTCCACAGCCTGTTTGAGGGCCACTGGGATGTATTCCGTGAAAACGGACGGGCCGTGCTGGGCAACCCCCTGGTCCGGAAAATAAACTAAAAAATAATATACACAGGCATTCAAGGAAAAACGCCCACCCTGTTTACAGGATGGGCGTTCCGTTTTTAATTATGAATTTCAATAATCCCCTGCATCCTTTTACCACATCATCATAGGTCTCGTCAAAATTCCCCGTGTACCAGGGATCCGCCACTTCCCGGTTTTCCCCGGCAAAACGTAACAGACTGGCTATTTTTTTATCCGGGTCGCCGCCAAACAGCCGCAGCATATCACGGATGTTTTCCGCATCCAGGGCAACCAGGTAATCGTAAGCAGCGTAATCTTCTTTTGTTAACAGCGTGGCCCTGCGTTTCGCAAACGGGATTCCCATCTGCCGCAGCTTGGCTTTTGTGCCGTAATGGGTATCGTTCCCCAGTTCATCCCGCCGGGCGGCTTTGGAGTCAATCACAAACATTTTTTCCAGGCCGGCCCTGCGTACCATATCTTTCATCACAAACTCCGCCATGGGCGAACGGCAGATGTTGCCGTGACAGACAAACAAGATTTTAATCATCGGGTACAGTATCCTTTCCGCAAAAAAGTTAAAATGCCGAAAAATTTATTTCATTCTCCGCAAGTTAAATTTTTTTTAACAGATTTCGCAGATAATTGTATCGCAAACCCATTAAAACATCCAGTGCTATTTCGTATAAAAAACTGTAAACACTTTTCACTTTTTTTGTAACATTTTAAAAAAAATTAAAAATCACCTAAGATTTGGACACCCCTTGTGGAGATAGTAAGTAGAGGGGTATTTTTTTTTGCAAATTGTGTTGCCATTTTTTGTTTATTGCGGATATATCAGTGAAAAGATATTTCAAGGAGGACCATATACCAATGAACAAAACCCAGATCAAGTACCTGATGAACCTGCCCTGCACCAATCCGGGCAACGCGGAACGGCTCCACGCCCTGATTGGCGGTGACTGGAAGTTTGTTCCGCAGATCAACCGGTGGGTACACTGGAACGGGCAGCGCTGGCAGGAAGAAACCAACGCCGCGCTGCGCAACGCTTCGGTAGATGCGTACCGGCAGCTGGCTTCCGCCATTCGCAGCCTGCCCCAGACACTGGACCCGACGGAACAAAAGCACCGCGCTTATGTTTTGGACTGGCTGCGAAAATCGGAATCCCTGCACAGTTTTAAAGATACCGTGAACTACTGGCAGGGTTGCAACGCAACGGACTTCGCTTCCTTTGACGCCAATCCGTTCCTGCTCAATGTGCAGAACGGAACCCTGGACCTTGCCACCGGAACCTTGCAGCCTTTCGACAAAAAGGATCTGCTGACAAAAATCTGCGCCGCAGGTTACGAGGATAATGTTGCTACCCAAAAGCAACATCCCGATGATTGCGAAAATGAAATGCCTGCAAAAACGGACGCAACGGCGGGTAACGTTTCTGCCTCACACAATGAAAACAATGGAAAGAGCGCCACATCTTTGCCCGGAAACCTCTGGCTGCAGACTGTTAGCACCATCCTGCCCGACCCGTCCGTCCGCCGCTGGATGCAGAAGTTCATGGGCTACTGTCTTACCGGCAGCACGGAAGAAGAAAAATTCGTCATTGCCTGCGGGCCCGGGGGCAGCGGCAAGGGCACGTTCTTTGAAACCATTGCGGCAGCTGTCAGCGACTACAAGGCCGCCCTGTCCATCGACACATTGCTGGCCACAGCCTATGCGACCGACGGGCAGCGTCCCACCCCGGAATTCGCCAAGCTGCCCGGCAAGCGCTACGTGCTTTCCAGCGAAAGCAACAGCAACCGCCGGTTAGACGAAGCGAAAGTGAAACTCCTCACCGGCGGCGACACGCTGACGGCCCGGCATCTGAACGCGGAACCGTTTGAGTTCCGCCCCGCCTTCAAGCTGGTCATGCAGACCAACCATCTGCCTGCGATTTCAGATGCCATGGACAAAGGCATCCGCCGCCGTCTGGTGATTGTTCCCTTTACGGCACAAATTGAAAACCAGGATACCCGGTTAAAACAGAAACTGCTGCTGCCGGAAAACCTGAACGCCTGCCTGACCTGGTGCGTGGAAGGCGCAAGGCTGTGGTTTGAAGAAGGACTGGATAACGATGTGCCGGACGAAATAGCCAAAGCCGCTTCCGCATTTTATGAAGAAAGCGATTTGCTGCAGCAATGGCTGGACGAACGGACGGAACCCAGCCTGGGTTTTCTGAAATTCAGCAAGGCGCTGGAAGATTTCAATAACTGGCTGTCCAAAAACGGCAGCCACGGCTGGCAGCGCAAAAGTTTTGCCGAAGCCATGCAGCTGCACGGGAAAATGAAAATACGCCGGGCAACCGGTTTTGGTTATGATAATTTATGTTTACGCTGAAATGCATAATGCACTTTTCCTGAAAAAAGTACATCATGCGACTCCAGTATTCATGCGGTTTGCAGATGTTCAGTCGTTTTAGTGTACTTTTCCTTCCGCTCTGTTCCATATAATACATTTTTTACGGAAATCCTGTATAAAAAAAGTACATTACGTACATCCGGATTATTCAAAGCCGGCAGTGATGCGGGATCTGATCCATGTACTTTTCATGTACTTCGTGTATTTAATGCGCTTTTTTAAAAAATCTGCAACAGACAAAAAGGAAATGCTGCACACCAGTTTCCCACTCATACTTGCGTAAAAATATTGAATAAAACGAACACAAAAAATACATATTTCCGTCAAGCTTTCGCCCTTTTTTTCTTTTACTATAAACACAACGAACCGGGATTGGATCAGTCCGACAAATTTTACATAACAACGCAAACGATTTAAAGGAGGCGAAACAAGATGAAATTCAACTTCAAAAAAATAGTAACAGCCGCATGCATGGCCGCTTTTCTTGCCACTTCGTTTTTACCGGGAATCAGTGAAGCCTCCAATGGCCGCATGAGCCTCGCGCAGGCACAGCAGGAGGTGAAACGCCCGCTGTACCGTCATTACAAACCGGTTCAGAAACACGGTCACAAACACTTTAAAAAACAGCTGCACCACCGGCATGATCTGCACAGGCCTGCCATGCATACCAGGGGCCCGGTTTCCCATACGTGGACTCCCGTAAGACATGCTCCGGCACACCATATGAAATCCCACAGACACGCTTTTAAATCTCATGGCCCGGTACGGCATATGCCGCCAAAACATCACGATTACCGGGGCGTAAGACGATAAGAACCGCAAACTCCCCTGCCTGCCGCTTCTGATGTTGCGACAGACAGGGGAGTTTTTACTATCTTTTTTCCTTTTAGTTACATCTATAAATTTTCATATAATGTTTACATAACTTCCCGGCAACGGGTCCTGTTAAATTTTGCTATTTTCCCAGCTTCGCCTCAAGCGCCGCCAGCCTGGCTTCCAATGTTTCAATCTTTGCCGCCTGCTGCGCGTTTTCTTCCGTAAGGCTGGCAATCTTCTTCGCCATAGCCGCCTTGCTGGTGTTCACGCCTTTGTCCAGCGCGAAGCTCACGCCGACATTCAGCAGGTTTTCGCCGTTGCCCAGACTGCCGCCCATGCTGAACATCACCTGGTCGTTGGGACGGTAGAACACGCCTAACGCCATGGCGTTGGCGTCCCGGTAATTGCCGAAGCCCGCCGCCATGCTGAACTTTCCGTCCGTATCCATCGGATGCAGCGCCGCCAGAGCCGCCGCGCCGGCGCCGACCTTATTCACCTTGCTGTCCAGGTTGTCGATGCGGCGATAAACCGGTGCTAAATCCGCCGCACCGCCACCGGCTTCAATCATCTCTTTAACCTGTTTTACCGTGGTGGCATCGGTATCGTCCGTGCCGGGCGCCACGTTTTTAATCTGCCGTTCTTTTCCTTTCGCGCCTACGGATACCGCGTTATCCACGCCTTCGGAACCATCGCCTAATACGACGGCGTTCTTGGCACTTGTTTTTACGTTGTTGCCCAGTACAAAGGTATTGTCGCCGGAAACCGTATTGTTGTTACCGAAAGCATAACTGTTGCTGCCGCTTACCTCACCGGGATCACCGAAGGCGCCGCTGTTTTTGCCACTAATTTTAAGCCCTGTACCGATGGCAATGCCGTTGGGCGTAGATACCGTGGAACCTTTGCCGATAGCAATACCGTTCGTTGCACCCTTTTCCACGATGCCGCCTAAAGCTGCCAGAGAATTTTCCGCAAGCGCCTGAGAAGAATCACCGAAGGCGGTAGCATAATCGCCGCCGGCAACCGACTTGTTGCCCCAGGCCGTAGCAGCTTTCCCGCGGGCTTCTGTTTTTATACCAAACGCCGTAGACGCGATGCCGCTGGCCGTGCCGCCTTTGTAAGATTCTTTCGCGCCATCATCAAAATAACCGCCCCAGGCTGTAGCACCAGAGGCGCTGGCTGTTGTTTCCATCCCAAAGGCTGTAGCTGCGATACCACTAGCTGTACCGCCTTTGTGATATTTTTCTGCTGTCGGATCTTCATCTGGATGATAATAATAACCGCCCCAGGCTGTGGAAGCGGCACCAGACGCTACTGAGGCATTGCCCCAGGCTGTGGCCCTCCTTTCAGATGCCTCTGTAAGCCAACCCCAGGCAGTAGAAGTATGGCCGGAAGCTGTTGCACGTGAACCCCAGGCTGTGGCTTGTTTTGCAGATGCTCTTGTGTTTGTGCCCCAGGCCGTAGAGTTTTCACCCTTTGCTTCTGCCAAATAGCCCCAGGCTGTAGCCCATTGGCCAGATGCCTTCGTATTGCTACCCCAGGCTGTAGCCTGATAGTTGGAAGCTTCTGTATCTAATCCCCAAGCTGTAGCCTGGTCCGAGGATGCTTTGGCGCCCCAGCCCCAGGCCGTGGCTTCATCACCACCGGTTGCTACAGTATCTGTTCCCCAGGCCGTAGCGTTCCAGCCGTCGGCAATCGTATCCACGCCCCAGGCCGTAGCTCTGTCACCGGATGCCTCTGCTCCTACGCCCCAGGCTGTTGCTTCGTCACCGGATGCATTTATATTATAGCCCTGTATCGTAGCGCCCGCTCCCCACACCACAGGCAGGCTGTATCCCCCTGTCAGATACGTACTCAGCAACAAGCCGCACAATACCCGTGTTGCCAGTTGTTTTCTGTTGGTTGTCCTGAATTTTGCCATGGCTGTACCCCCTGTCATTTGAGAAAATAGTCATATTATATTGTAATTATATATAATACTTCAGTTTAATTATATTTTA